>DATKNH010000008.1 GCA_035541455.1 Syntrophorhabdales bacterium | reverse complement strand
GACCAGATAGCCGCACGTCACGTAGAGCGCGCCATGCGCGAAATTGGGAAGCCTGCTGATACTATACACGAGCGTAAAGCCCAGTGCATAGAGCGAGAGGATGACACTGTTGATAATGCCGTAGACGAGAACTTCCATTCTTCCTAGTCCTCAGACGCCGGGTAATCCTACTTTGCCCACGGCGGGTAGAGTATCTTGCCGTCGGCCGCCTTAGGCGGGAATACCTGTACGCGTTTTCCTGCCTGCCACTGGATGATGGAGGTGACAGCGCCTTCTTTCGGGTCAAGTGACGGAATGATCTCGTGCGATTTTTTGTCGAATCTCATCCGACCGTAGACGCCCATGATGTCAATATCCTCGAGCCCCTTGACCACTGCGTCGCTGTCTACGCTGTTCGCTTTTTCTATGGCCGCCTTCAGCTGATACACCGCCATATAGCTGGACGAAGTGCCGTAGCCTTCGGGCTCCAGACCCCATTTCTTCTTGTAGGCATCGCAGAATTTCATTGTCCAGGGCGTGGTCTTGGAGGGCGAGTTACCTGCATTTACGAGGTTGACCAGGAGGTACTCGGTCCTTCCGCCGGAAGCTTTCCAGAACCCCGGCTGCTCCGCTGCGTTGACAAAGCCCATCGGCAGCGCCTTTGATTTCATATCGCTCCACTGCTTCAAGAGAATGGCGCTCTCAGGCATGTCCATCCAGAGAAACAGAACCTGGGAGTTCTTCTTGGCCGCATCGGTAAGGCCCACGGAGTAATCGGTTGTCCCGGTGGGATAGACCTTCATGTCTCCCACAGTCCAGCCGCGTTCTGTAAGCGTCTTCTTCATGGCCTCACCGCCGCCGCGCGCATGTGCTACGTCCTGGACCATGATGTAGGCCTGGTTGAATCCCTGGCTCTTCTTAAGGTCATCGAACAGCACTGCGAACTCGCCAATCATGACCCCGACATGGCTCGTGTTGCGGAAGCAGTACTTGTATTTCGCGTAATTGTCTTCCACTTTTTTCGTGTAGGCGGGTGTGAGCACGCCTGTGGTGACGATGCTCACTTTCTTGTATTTATTGAGAAGGTCCATGGCAGCGAGCGCTGCCTCTGATCTGACCGGACCGCCAATGAGGAAGTCGGCCTTTTTCTCTAAGATCAGTTTTTCAACGCCGAGCAGGGCTTCGCTCACTGGTACCTGCGGCTCAAGGTCGCGCGTATCAATGACCTCGACTGCAAAGGGCCTTTTTTTGCCACCAATAGCAACGCCGCCCGCTGCGTTAATTTCCTCGACCGCAAGCTTTATGCCTCGCTCAGCGTCCCATCCATAAAGGAAGGCAGTTGAGAGCGGAGCACCGATGACGATCGGTTTTTCTGCTGCATTGACCGTGAGAGTAAAACCGACGATTAAACAAAGAGACAGAAAGACGGAAACAACGCTTCTTCTCATACACACCCCCCATTGTGTGAAGCAACGTGTTTTTTCACTGGCAACAAACGTGCCAGTGTCGACCATTCCTGAACATTCAACGAGAGCCAGCAATTAACCGCGGATGGGCGAGAGGTAACGGCGTGAGTGAAAGAGATTCTACTACTCTTCATTGAAAATTTCTTTCACTTGATGAAAGCTTTCTTTCACTCCTCTTCGCCACAGAGCCCTCCGGCATACTACCTATTCATTCACGCCGCATGTATCGACAGCTTTGGCTGCGCATCCTCTCTTTCTAATTACTATGCTGCGAGGTCGATGTCAACAATTACCGGAAACCAATACTAGAGAATCTATCGATTCTGTCGCGGTCTGTCGAGTATGGCGTATTCTTTCAGCTTCTGACGCAGCGTAGGCCGTGAAATGCCGAGAACCTCGCATGCCTTTCCCAGATGGCCTCCGGTATCGTTGAGCACCTGGACGATATGCTGCCTTTCCACCGCGGCCAGGCTACGTGCTGGATCAGCGGCCGGGGCCAACTCAGGAGATTCTGTTGATTTGGTGAGCAGGGGGGTGACGAATTCTTCAAAAATAACCTCTCCATGGGTGTTGATCGCAGCCCGGGTAAGAACATTCTCCAGCTCTCTCACGTTGCCCGGCCAGTCGTAGTCCATCATTTTTCCCATGACCTTGTCCTCGACCGTCTTGATGCTCCTGCGGAGCTCCGTATTGATCTTGCGCAAGAGATAGGTGACGAGGAGCGGGATATCTTCTTTTCGTGCTCTTAAAGGAGGTATCTTTATGGTAGCGACACTGAGCCGGTAATAAAGGTCTTCCCGGAAGGCGTTCTGCTTGACCATTTGCCAGAGGTCTCTGTTTGTTGCCGCAATGACGCGGGCGTTCGAGTACAGGGCCTTCTCGCCTCCCACACGCTCGAACTCCTTCTCCTGCAAAAAGCGCAACAATTTGGACTGGAGCTCCATGGGTATTTCGCCCACTTCGTCGAGGAATATGGTTCCCTCACCCGCAAGCTCGAATTTGCCTTTCTTCCGCTGGAAAGCACCCGTAAAGGAGCCTTTCTCGTGGCCGAAGAGCTCGCTCTCCAGCAGGGTAGGAACAATGGCCGAGCAGTTTATAGCCAGGAACGGGTGGTCCTTGTAGGGGCTGTTACCATGAATCGCCTTGGCGATCAACTCTTTGCCCGTACCCGTCTCGCCTTCTATAAGAACTGTCACGCTGTTCTCAGAGAGCGCACCTATGGCCTTGAAGACCTCTTTCATGTCTTTACTGTTTCCTACGATTTTCCCTTTTTCATAGGAGGCGCCTGTCTCCGGAGAAGCCTTCCTCTCTTTCATGACACTGGTGACTTTCATGGCCCGCAAAACGGCTTTCTCCAACTCGTCGGCGTCGATCGGCTTAGTGATGTATTCCGTTGCACCGCGCTTGATAGCCGTCACCGTCGTATCCATATCATGGAAGGCGGTTATCATGATGACTCCCGTCTCCGGTGCTCTCTTTTTCAGCTCTGCAAGCAGGTCCAGGCCGTCTGCGTCAGGAAGCCTTATATCAAGAATTATCGTATCGGGTTTCAACGCTTCAGCCTTTTCCATCCCTTCAGAAGCACACGCTGCAGTTTTCACGTCATAGCCTTTTTCAGTCATGAACATGTAGAGTGATTCGAGAAGGGACACCTCGTCATCAATAATGAGAATGCTTTTTTTCTTCAAGCTGTCTCCTCTCTGGTAGGAAACGCAAGGGAGAGAACGGTACCGTTCGGCTTCCTCGGGCTTACCTCAACGCTTCCCCCGTGGGCCTCCACGATCTTCTTTACGTTTGCGAGGCCGAGGCCCGTCCCTTTCTTCTTGCTGCTAAAAAATGGATCGAAGACGTAAGGCAGGTCTTCCGATGAGATACCCGGCCCGTTGTCGCTGATCTCCACTTTCAATACTTTCTTATTCTCCCTGGGTACCTGGGCACGTATCAGGATCTTTCCGCCATTGCCCAGGGCATCGATGGAGTTGATAAGAATGTTGAAGATCGCCTGCTCCATCTTTTCCCGGTCCAAAAGCAACCTGGGAAGGCGAAGGGGATGATGCGTCTTCACCTCGATCTCCCGTTCCCTGATGCGAACGTCCATGGTCTCGAGGCAGGAATCGATGATCTCCGTGATAGATGCGCGCTGCGTGCGGAGCGTGAGCGGTTTCGCGAAGGTGAGCATCTCGTCAAGGATCCGCTCGAGCCTCGATATCTCGTTCACCACGATCTCCATGCGCCGCTTGTCGTTTCCTCTGAAATCAGTGTTCTTGAGCAGGATCTGGCTGTTCATTTTCACGGAAGAGAGCGGGTTCCTGATTTCATGGGCCAACGACGTGGTCAGCTTGCCGATATGGGCGAAACGCTCCGCCTCCCGTATGCGTGTCTCTATTTCTACCCGCTTGGTAATGTCCCTGCAGATGCCCGCCACTGCGTATTCACCCTCGTAAAGCACCCCCTTGACTTTGTTCTCGGTGGGCAGCTCATTACCGTTCTTGTGGCGTCTAAAGTAGATATAGAGATCCTTTGAATCCTCGCCCGCCACTCTTTTTTCGTAGAGCCTTTGGACCGATTTGAGCGACCTGGGCGCAATAATGTCTGTATAGGGCGTACCAAACATTTCCTCGTACGTGTAACCGTGGAGATCGCAGAAGGCTTTGTTCGCAAAGACAATGCGCCCATCCTGGTTCACAAAATAGCCGTCATTTATCTCCTCGACCAGGAGCCTGTACTTACCTTCTGATTCTGCGAGCTCCTTTGTCCTATCCTCCACCTCCCGTTGCAGACTCGAGGCGTGCGTGCGGATCTGCTCCTCATGGAGGGACTGGAAATAGTTACTGAACCTCGTGATCGTGTAGAAGAGACACTGGTTGAGCTTCTGCATGGTATCCAGTAACTCCTGACCATGTAACTCCGTAAGAAGGATGGAGACAAGGACTTCGCGATACAGTTCGTAAGCATTCTGGACCTCTGAAAGTGAGAAACCGCCTTCGAGACGAACACCGGTGATCCATCTAATGTGTTCGTCTATTAACGTGTAGTCATTATTGACGAGCACTGCATAATTGGCGTCATTTGCACGGGAAACGGTAATGAGAAGCTCATCGAGGGGCCGCTTGCTGTAACGCTCACTAACTGATTGGTGAAGTCGTCTTATCCACTCTTCGATGATTATCTTCTGATACCTCTCCAGAATCGATGCGAGGGGCATAACTCATTGTATCGTGATGGCAAATGGTTTTCAAGAAATGAAAGTTCTCAGGCTGACGCTCGCCGCTGTGTAAGCCACAGACGTTTGACACCTCGTACTTTTGGTGTTATATAAGGAACAGAAATTCAGGTGCCGTGAGGCATAATAGGGAATCCCGTGAGGGCGCTTATTACCCAAGTCGGGAGTGGTCCCGCCGCTGTAACCGGGGACGAAAGCCAAAGGAAGCCACTGAATTGCAATTCGGGAAGGCTGGCAAGTAGGAGGAACCGGGAGCCAGAAGACCTGCCTGAAGATGATCTGCCCCTTACTTGAGAAAGGGGCAGACGGTTTCCCGCGGAGGAAGAAGAGGATGAAGTAAACAGGGTGCAATCCTCAGGGCCTTTGCTCTGAGGATTTTTTGTTGTGACCAGGGCCGGAGATACGAATCAAACCATGACTGATGCACCAGGCAAGATACTTCTTGTTATCGGCGGCGCAAGAAGCGGCAAAAGCTCATTCGCTCTTGAGAAGGCCGGCACATTCTCTGGCAGGAAGGCCTATATTGCTACAGCGCAGCCGCTAGATGATGAGATGAAGGAGCGCATAGAACAACATAAAGCGCAGCGCGGCAAGGAATGGGATACGTTTGAAGAGCCGATTGAGATGGCTCGTGTGCTGAAGGGGATAGGACGTGGCTACGGCGCATGTGTGATCGACTGCCTGACGTTGTGGCTTTCGAACCTTCTCATCGGCTCGGAGAAGCTCGAAGAGGAGATTGAGTCCTTCCTCGCGTTCTTGAAAAGCGGCCGCTTTCCCACGCTCTTCATAGTGTCGAATGAAGTAGGCATGGGTATTGTCCCGGACAATGCGCTTTCCAGGAAATTCAGAGATCTTGCCGGTAACTTGAACCAGAAGGTAGCTGCGATTGCAGACGAAGTTTATCTGGTGACCGCCGGCATACCACTCTTGATAAAGCAGTAAAGGCAACAGGCATGGACCGCCCGGAAGGAGGAATTGATGGATCTGATCAGCAGCACAGCTGGTGCTGTCAAGCCCGTAACATCGGAATGGAGCACCCTGGCTCAGGCGCACCTTGACAGCCTGACAAAGCCCCTTGGCAGCCTGGGGCGGCTTGAGGAATTTGCACGGAGGATTGTTGCGATAACCGAAAGCAAAGAGCCGGTCCTTGACAAAAAAGTGGTCTTCACCTTTGCGGGCGATCACGGTGTGGTCGACGAGGGCATCTCCGCCTATCCGAAGGAAGTCACGCCGCAGATGGTCTTCAACTTCCTGCGAGGAGGTGCGGGGATAAATGTGCTCGCCCGGCATGCCGGGTCAGAAGTCGTTGTCGTTGATATCGGGGTCGATTACGAGTTTGGTGCCGTTGAAGGCCTGGTCGATAAAAAAGTGATGAAGGGGACACGCAATTTCGCGAAGGGCCCTGCAATGACGAAAGATGAAGCAAACAAAAGTATCGCAGTAGGAATTGAGCTGGCAATGTCATATGCGAAGAAAGGCTATAAACTGATCGGCACCGGCGATATGGGCATAGGGAATACAACGCCATCCAGCGCCATCGCCGCGGTGATCACCGGAAAGCCTGTCGCGCAGGTCACGGGTAGAGGAACGGGAATTTCGGATGAAACACTGGCAACAAAAATCAGGGTGATCGAAGGAGCGATCCGTCTTCACGACCCGGACCCGAAAGATGGCATTGACGTACTTTCCAAGGTGGGAGGGACCGAGATCGGCGGTATTGCAGGCCTGGTGCTGGGTGCCGCATCGCAGAGAATACCGGTTGTGATCGATGGGCTCATCTCCACTGCCGGAGCGCTTATAGCGTACACGATTCAACCTGCTGTAAAGGACTACCTGTTTGCAGCGCACAATTCCGTGGAACAGGGGCACTGGGTGATGCTCGATGCCATGGGACTTTCTCCCATTCTCGATCTGGGCTTGAGACTCGGAGAGGGTACGGGTGCGGCGCTGGCCATGCTCATGATCGAAGCCGGCCTCAAAATTTATAATGAGATGGCTACATTCGAAGAAGCGGGCGTATCGGAGAAGATCGAGGATTGAAAAAAAGGATACTTCTGGCATTTCAGTTTTGCACGATCGTGCCGCTGACGGTCGCGGGCAAGGTCACAGAAGAAGACGTTGGCGCCTCTGCAGCATTTTTCCCTCTCGTCGGCGCATTTCAGGGAATCGCTGTGGCTCTGCCCGCTTTTCTACTGGTCAAGGTCCTGCCCGTTGATATTGCCGCAGCGCTCGCCCTTGTCTGTCTTATTTTGACTAACGGCGGTTTCGATCTCGATGGTCTGGCCGATACCTTTGACGCCATCGCCGTGAAATCATCCGGCAATACGGAGCAGGACAGGATGAAGCGTCTTGCAGTCATGAGAGACAGCAGAACGGGCGCAATAGGGGTAATCGCACTCGTAATGACCCTTCTCTTGAAATTTCTTCTCATGCGCACGCTCATGACCGGATTTTACGTGCCGACAGCCTGCGCGGTCATTTTTCTGACGCCTCTTTTTTCCAAATGGATAACGGTTCCCGGCATGTATCACGGGGCCTCTGCGAGAAACGACGGACTGGGGAAGATATTCATAGAGTACGCGGCGCCTAAAACATTGTTCATTTCAATTGCCCTCCTCGCCGCGCTCTCTGTTCTCGTCTCCTCACTCGACCTTATTGGCACGAGCTTCATGAGTGGCATGGGTCTCTGCGTCATACTCTTTCTGACCGCCTATCTCTTTTGCATTCTTGCGATTCGATTCTTGTCGAGGAGATTCGGTGGCCTGACAGGCGACCACTTCGGGGCGCTCACCGAAACGTCAGAGATCTTATTCCTGCTGGCAGGATATGTATGGTTACGACACTCTACCTCGTAAGACACGGAGATGTCGAAGGCAGTGACGCAAAGCGCTACTACGGGACCATTGACATTCCCCTGTCTGAAAAAGGAGTGGAACAGGTGAAGGGAGCCTCCGTTTTTATCGCCAGGCACCTTGTCGACCATGCTGCGGCGCAACGTGCGAGTTACCTGAATGACATTAACCGGCCGGACAAGAATCGTGCAATCGCTGGAAGAGTATGGCAGGAGAAAAGTATCGCGGCAATTTATTGCTCCGATCTTCAGAGAGCAGTGCGAAGCGCTGAAATAATCGCCGCTCCGCACAGCCTGGTTCCCATAAAGCTTCCCGCGTTAAGGGAGAGAAACTTCGGTATATGGGAGGGCATGTCTTTTATCGAGATAAAGGAGAGGTACCCACGCGAGTTTGATGCATGGTCGGAAAATCCGGTCCGGTACAACCCGCCGGGCGGAGAGAATACCCTTGAGGTTAGCGCGCGGGTGGTGGCAGCGGTCGAACAGATCCTCGACGATCATGGCGGAGAGAAGATCGCGATTGTGGCCCACGGCGGTGTGAACCGCCTGATCCTGTGTCATAGCATGGGAATCCCGCTTGAAAATATTTTCAGGATAGAACAGGACTACGCCGCGGTGAGCATCGTCGAATTCTGGGACAAATATCCTGTTGTAAAACTGCTGAATGGCAACGGAGGCATTGTTGGCTAAGAGTCTCATGATCCAGGGAACAGGCTCAGGCGCGGGCAAGAGCCTGATCGCGACTGCCTTCTGCAGGATATTCCGTGACATGGGGCTCAAGGTCGCTCCATTCAAGGCGCAGAACATGGCCCTCAATTCATATGTCACGATCGAGGGCGGTGAAATAGGACGCGCTCAGGCTCTGCAGGCCGAAGCAGCCGGCGTGGACGCATCCGTGCACATGAACCCGGTCCTCTTGAAAGCATCGGGAGAGATGGGCTCGCAGGTGATCCTGCAGGGTAAGGTGCACGCCACGATGAAAGCCCGCGACTATTATGCTTTCAGAAGAGAGGCATGGGCCACGGTAAGAAAATCGTTTGCAGCGCTTTCGAAAAAGTATGACATCCTGGTCATCGAAGGCGCGGGAAGCCCGGCAGAAATAAATTTGATGGATGTGGACATTGTCAATATGGCGATGGCCAGGCACGCCAAAGCTCCGGTGATCCTCGTGGGCGACATTGACAAGGGCGGCGTCTTCGCATCGCTCTACGGCACCGTGAAGCTCCTCGGCAGGAACAGCCGGTACATAAAGGCCTTTGTCATAAACAAGTTCCGGGGAGACGTTGAGATTCTGTCGCCAGGCCTCGACATGATCCGCCAGAAGACAGGAATACCGGTCATAGGCGTTCTTCCGTTCGTCCAGGATATGGGGCTTCCCGAGGAAGATGGTATGGCGCTCTACCAGAACACGAAATATACTGCACAGTCCAGATCGGCTGCTGTGAGGATTGTCGTGGTACGACTCAAGTTTATCTCCAATTTCACCGATTTCGATCCTTTCTATCACGAGCCGGACGTGGATCTCCTCTTCTCCGCCAACCCGACCGATATCGAGAACGCTGATATGGTGATCATCCCGGGCACCAAAAACACGGTCAAAGACCTTATGCTTATGAAGGAGAATGGGCTTGATGCCAGCATAAAGAACGCCTGCATGCGGGGCGCTGCCGTCATGGGGATGTGTGGCGGATATCAGATGCTCGGTAAGAAAATATATGATCCGGAAGGAGTTGAGAGCCCATACCGCGAGGTCGATGGACTGGGCCTTCTCGATATCGAGACCACGTTCGGCCCGGGGAAAAGGACGTGCCGCGTCGAGGCGGTTGAGACGAGCGCTGCATTGCCGCAAGAAGAGGCCCACTTCCTGACGGGATACGAAATACACATGGGCGACAGCCACGGCGACATAGGCCTGTTCCGCGTAAGAAGAATCACTTCAGCAGGGAAGGGCCGGGAGAACAGATATGTTCTGGACGGTTCCCGGAAGGGTAATTGCTGGGGTACGTACCTCCATGGTATTTTCGACAACGATTCCTTCAGGAGAAAGGTGATCGACGGGCTGAGAATGGACAAGGGTATGCCGCCCTCTGCTTCGTGCTCTCACTACGCAGCGATCAAGGAAAAGGCGATCGATGACCTGGCGCACATGGTAATGACAAACATGAACATGACGTTCGTAAAGGAGCTATGCGCACTGTGACAGCGGCACGAATACTGGTATTCGCCTTCTTTCTGGATCTCGTCATGGGGGATCCCCGGTGGCTCCCGCACCCGGTGAGGATCATGGGGCGCGCTATTGAAGGTGGCGAGCGCTTCCTCCGGAGACGCTACAGGACGCCTGACGAAGAGCGGAGGGCGGGTATACTGCTCGTGATCATGATTCTCGTGCCCGTCTTTTTTGTGACCGTCGGGATTCAAGCCGGCATTCTCTATATCTCGCGTACTGTGTCGACTCTCGTGGGGGCCGTCTTCTTTGTCTTCCTTGTTTCAACAACCATCGCGGTCCGAGGCCTGATATCATCCGCACGGCTCGTCATGAAATCGGTGAGAGAGGGGAGCCTGGTCGAGGCAAGACAAGAGCTCAGCATGATCGTGGGACGGGATACTGATAAGCTTTCGGAGAAGGAAATCCTCAGGGCCGTGATGGAAACAGTAGCGGAAAACTTATCCGATGGGGTCGTCGCACCTGTCTTTTATTTTGTTTTGGGAGGCTTGCCTCTGGCAATGACATACAAGGCGGTGAACACACTCGACTCGATGGTGGGATACAAAAACCTGACGTACATTAATTTCGGCAGGGCAGCAGCGCGGCTCGATGACGCGGCGAACTACGTACCAGCGAGAATCACCGGAATGCTTATCGTATTTTCCGTTGTCGTCGTCGGGCTCTTCAGGAGAAGTAAGCGCACGCTCCGGGCGGCAGGGCGCTCATTGACTATCATGCGGCGGGACGGCAGAAATCATACCAGCCCGAACAGCGGAGTGCCGGAAGCTGCAATGGCAGGGGCTCTCGGCATACGCATGGGCGGTCCGTCCACGTATGGCGGCACGCTGGTTGAAAAACCGTACATCGGTGAAAACGAAGAGGAGGATTATCTGTCCGCATCGTGCGATGCCTTAGCGTTGGCCTATGCGACATCTGCTTCCGCGGTGGGATTCGCCGCAATCTTCCTGTCCTTGAAGGGTGGCTTCTGATGACGGAGTGCCACGGCGGTAACATCTATCTGCATGCAGAACGCCTCGGCATCGATGAGAGCGCCATACTGGACTTCAGCGCTTCGATCAACCCGCTTGGTGTCCCGGAAAGCGTCTGTTCGGCTATGCAGGAGAACATGAAATGTCTCTTCAACTATCCCGACCCGGAATCGCGGAGGTTCCGGCAGAAGATTGCGGAAAGCGAGGAGATAGATCCCGAATCGATCCTGTGCGGTAACGGCAGTACCGAGCTCATCTATCTTGTGGTCAGGGCACTCAAACCGAGGAGAGTTCTTATACCTGCACCTACATTTTCGGAATATGAGATTGCCTCCAGCAGGAATGCGGGAGCCGACGTTGTCTATCACACGCTGAAAGAAGAAGACTCTTTCGACATGCAGCTTAAAGATTTCGTCGAAGCAATGGCCGGAAGAAATGGTCTCGGCGCACCCTGCGACATGGCATTTCTCTGCAACCCGAATAACCCGACAGGCAGGCTGGTCACGAGAACGGATATGCTGAAGATCGCCGAACAGGCTGCCCGTAACCGGTGTATACTTGTGGTGGACGAGGCATTTATCGATTTCTGTCCGGGCGCTTCAATCGTCCGTGAGGTATGCAATAACCCTTCGCTTATTGTTTTGAGATCTCTGACCAAATTCTATGCACTCTCAGGGCTGAGGGTCGGCTATGCGGTTCTTCATCCCTCGATGGTAGAGACCGTAAGAGCGGATAAGGAACCCTGGACAGTCAATACACTTGCTCAGATAGCAGGAACAGTTGCGCTGGGTGATAGAGCGTATAAGAGAGAGACTTTCGAAGTGATCAGAAGGGAGAAACAGCGGCTCGAGACAGGTTTTACGCGTCTCGCCATTTCCTGTCTTCCGTCCGCTGCCAATTATTTTTTACTCCGAACGAAAAAGGCGCAAGAACTGGCGACGCACCTGTGCACGAAGGGGATACTCATCAGAGATTGTTCCAATTTCCGGGGTCTTGATGACAGCTATTTGAGAGTTGCGGTGAAATCGGAGGCAGATAATACCCGGCTTCTTGAGGAGATTGCTTCATGCGGTCCATGATAGTAGCAGGGACGCACAGCGGGTGCGGCAAGACAACCGTAACGCTGGGCCTGCTCGCTGCGCTCAAAAAAAAGGGGCTTGTCGTTCAACCGTTCAAGACGGGACCGGATTTCATTGACACAGGATTGCACAGGATGATTACCGGCAGGCCGTCGCGGAACCTGGATCTCTGGATGTGTGGAGAAGAATACGTGAAAGACTGTTTCTCCAGGAATTCGGCGGATAGCGACATGGCAGTGGCGGAAGGGGTTATGGGACTATGCGACGGTCTCTTCAGTACCGCTTCTCTGGCTGCCAGTCTTAAAGTTCCGGTTGTGCTCGTGGTTGACGGGTACGGTATGGCTGAAACAGCATCCGTTCTCGTACGGGGCTTCTCAGACTTTGCCGCCGAAAAGGGGATCAACCTGGCAGGCGTTATCTTCAACCGGGTGGCTTCCGAGAATCATTACCAGCGCCTTTGTGCCGATCTTCGCTCCATTGCACCGTTGGGCTATCTGCCGCGGGATCTCAAGTTCGAAATACCGCATCGCCATCTCGGGCTGACCATCGCGGAGGAGAGCCCTCTGGAAAGCGACAACATCGAACGGCTTGCTGACGCGACTCTGCGCTTCATCGATGTGGACGCACTCATTGAGATAGCCGGGCGCCAAGACGAGAGGGGAGAACGAGACGGCGCTCATAGTATTGTTTCTCAGCGTCCCGACGCTCCTGCGATAGCGGTCGCTTTTGACAAGGCTTTCAATTTTTATTACGAAGACAACCTCGACCTCCTGAAAAAAGCAGGAGCCCGGATAATCACATTCAGTCCTCTCCTCGATAGCGCGTTGCCAGAAGAGGCGAGGGCGCTGTACATAGGCGGCGGGTACCCTGAAGTCTCGGCAGAGGCGCTGTCGAAGAATACGTCAATGCGCAATGCTGTCAGGGACTGGGTAATTTCAGGCAAGCCGGTCTACGCGGAGTGCGGAGGTCTCATGTTTCTTTCGAAAGGTATTTACGATTTCGAGGGAAGATTCTTTGCCATGGCCGGGGCCCTCCCGTTTGAAACGCGCATGAGAAGCGGAAGATCAAACCTCGGCTACCGGGAGATTGCACTGAAAGAGGATTGTATTGTCGGAAAGAAGGGTGAGCGGCTGCGGGGTCACGAGTTTCACTACTCGGAGATAGCCGGAGAGCCTGACCGGATCGAGGGATTATCCAGAATTTACGCGGTGGAGAACGGTTCGAGGAAGGGACTACCAGACGAAGGCTATGTGTACAAAGGAATGCTTGCAAGCTACGTCCACGTTCATTTCGGCAGCAACCTGAGTATCGCTCGCCAGTTCGTCAATTACGCACAGGAGAAGCTGGATTAACCTATGGAGACTATCATAGTTGTGGGGCACGGCAGCCCCAAAAAAGAGGCGAACAACGTAAATATCATTGGCAGGCTTCTCCACGATGCGATCCATCCCGGCTGCAACGGCGCATGCGTGAAGGTTGCTTACCTGCAGTTTGCAGAGCCGGATATCATGGGTACGATCAAAGCGTGCGTCGCAGAAGGGGCAACAAGGATCATTGTACATCCCTTTTTTCTCAGCTCGGGCATGCACGTGACCAAAGATATCCCGGAGATGATTGAACAGGCGAGAAGCCAGTATCCTACGGTGGAATTCGTCTACACTGAACCACTGGGCACTCACGATAAACTTGTGCAGATCATGATCGATCGGATCAGCGAAGTAAGATTCGCAACGCCGGACGACATAGAAACGAGAAGCTTTGAAATAATCGGCGAGGAACTGGAGGCAGGCGAGGTTCCGGACGAGCAGGCGCCTATTGTGAAACGGGTGATACATTCGACAGCCGATTTCGAACTGGCAAAAACACTTGTTTTCTCGCCTGATGCGGTGAAGACAGGCCTGGAAGCGATACGGGGAGGCAAAAACATTCTCACCGATATAGAAATGGTGAAAACCGGGATCAACAAACGGCTGCTGGCCCGGTGGGGAGGGAAGGTGATCTGCGGCATCGATGATGAAGAGGTCGTCAAGATTTCACGGCAGACCGGAAAGACCCGGGCATCAGTGGCCCTGGAGAAGGCCCTGAGCGATGCTGTCGGCATCATCGTAATCGGAAACGCCCCGACAGCCCTTTTGAAAGCAATTGAAATTCTGGCAGGTGCGCCTGCTGAAGGCACCAGTCCACTAGTCATCGGAGTTCCCGTCGGCTTCGTCAAGGCGCTCGAATCGAAGGTGCTCCTGTCAGCACAGAAATTTCCTTTCATAACGAACCTGAGCAGAAAGGGTGGAACCCCGGTCGCGGTCGCCATTGTTAACGCGCTGTTAAAGATGGCAGGAGAATGATGGAACGGCACACGGCACACGGCGCAAGGTTCAGAGCGAAACCCGGGAAAGCTTTTGCGGTCTTACTGCTTACGGCTCACTGCTCACTATTCGCTGCATCTGACGCTCACGCCATGCACATCTCGGAGGGGATACTTCCGGTGGGATGGGTCCTGTTCTGGTTCGCCGTTGCGGGGCCGTTCATCGCGTACGGATTATACAGGCTCAAAGGCCGTTCGGCTGCTGATCTTTCCTTCAAACCGCTGGTAGGCCTCATGGCCGCTGTCGTCTTCATTATTTCATGCATGCCTGTGCCGGTAATTACAGCCGGGACATGCTCTCATCCCTGCGGCACGGGCATGTCGGGCGTGCTCCTCGGGCCGGCGATAAGCGTGCTTGTTGCATCTGTCGCGCTCCTGATACAGGCGCTCTTCCTCTCGCACGGCGGGGTTACGACACTGGGTGCCAACATCGTCTCCATGGGCATCGTAGGATCCTACACCGGTTACATCGTATTCAGGACGCTGAGAGGCTTACGCGTCACTATCGGGGTAGCAGCCTTCGTTGCGGGATTACTCGCCGACTGGGCCACCTACCTGATGACATCCATAGAACTGGCTGAAGGCATACGAGGGAACGCACCGTTCTTGCCTCTTTTCTGGAAGCTCCTTGTTGCTTTTGTTCCGACGCAGCTTCCGATCGGCATTCTGGAAGGAGCTATGACCGCAGGGATGCTGGTTCTCCTTCACAAAAAAAGGCCGGACCTCCTGGTCAGGCTCTGCATAATCAAGAGCGGGGAGACGTGCGCGTGAGAGAGGGCAGCGAGAGTGCGGGCCGTTGTGTTGAAAAATTGCTCAAGGCGCTCCTTATCATTCTTTGCTTTTCTGTCGTATGGGCCTTCCTGTGCGGGAATGCGTTTGCTTCCGGGAAATGGGAGGGCGTAGATGAATCCGTCGTAGAACGCGTGGCGAAAGAGCACGGGAGGGAAGCCTCAAAGCCTTTTATCAATACCGATCAGGGCGATCTTCTCCTCTTTGTTTTTCTGTTGGCAGGCGCTGCGGGCGGGTTTGCAGCCGGGTATTACTGGCGGGTGCTGACTGAACGCAAATCCGGCAGAGTGGGCGATCCATGAATCTTTTGCCCGAGCGGTTCAACAAAGAGCAGATTCTCTTCGGATGCGATGCACGCCTGAAGCTCATTCTTGCGGCCATGCTGCTCATGATGGTCCTCACGCACGACGGGTTTTTCTTTCCGCTGGCAGTTGCAGCTTCCGGCCTTCTTCTCTGTGCGAGAATGGGAGTGCCCTCCAGGATCCTCCTTGTGAGATTCTCGGAGCCGGCATTCATAGCCCTCGTTCTCATTGTCCTAAAGAGCTTCTGCACCGGGGGAATCCCGTTTGTCGCCTTCTCTCTCTTGGGACTGAAGATAACGATGTATGCTGACGGGCTGAGAGAAGGTCTGATGATCGCATCGAGAATAATCGGCTCGGTCACCGTTATTGCCGTTCTCAGTTTTTCCACCCCCTTCACCGGCATAATCTCGGCATTATCATGGTTCAGGGTGCCCAAAGGGCTGATAGAGATATCGATCTTTGCTTACCGGTATATATTCATGCTCTTTGAGGAGGCAACGGTCATCTACAATGCACAGAAGAACAGGCTCGGTTATTCCAATCTCAGGCGGGGCTTGAGCTCTTTCGGTATTCTTGCGGGTTCTTTAACCCTAAAATCCCTCGAGCATAGTCAGAATACGGCTCTCGCCATGAGGCAGAGGGGTTACGACGGCACTGTGCCGCTCGCGAGGCACAAGTCGTTCAAGCCTTTGGAAGTTGCTGTATCAGCATTGCTCATCATACTCATGGGACTTTTGTGGATTCTATGATCAGACTCGCCGTTCATGTCGAATCTTTCAGTTACCCGGACGGGACGCAGGCGATGCGTGAAATACGCCTTGATGTGAAAAAGCAGGAGTTCGCGGGGATATTGGGATCGAACGGCTCGGGCAAGACCACGCTCCTCAAGATCATTGACGGATTGATGAAGGATTTCAAAGGGACCGTGCTTCTCGACAGCATGGACATACGTAAACTCTCGCCGAAAGAGATATACCGGAAGGTAGGCCTCGTTTTTCAGAATCCTGATGAGCAGCTCTTTGCACCGACCGTGTTCGAGGACGTCTCTTTCGGCCCATTAAATATGGGCTTCGGCGAGGAAGAAGTGTCGACCAGGGTGGATAAGGCGCTAGCCGACGTAGATATGGACGGCTCCGGCGGAAAGTCGATCCATGCCTTGAGCTTCGGGCAGAAGAAAAGAGTCTGTATTGCAGGGCTGCTCGCCATGGGGCATGAGATACTCCTCCTCGACGAGCCTACTGCAGGTCTCGACCCCATGGGTGAATACCGGATGATGAATCTCCTCCGGAGATTGAATCACCAAAATGGAGTAACGATCCTCATGGCGACGCACAGCGTCGACCTTGTGCCTCTCTTTCTCGACAGACTTTACATACTCAGCAAAGGGCGCATTATCCGGGGGGGAGCGCCTGAAGAAGTTTTCACCGCCCCTGAGGAAATGTCCTCGGTCAAACTACGCCTGCCCCAAATTGCCGAGCTGATTTACCGGTTGAAACATGAGGATAAGATGGACTTCAACAAAGTTCCTCTTACGATCGGCGAGGCACGTCGCGAGATCCTGCGGGCAGCGGGCAACAGAGACTCTTCGTTCTTCCGGGGGAAGGCTTGAAGCCATGAGAAAAGGCTATATACAGGTCTACTGCGGAAATGGAAAAGGCAAGACCACTGCGGCGCTCGGGCTTGCGTTAAGGGCGGCCGGCGCAAACCTGAGAGTCTTCATTCTTCAATTTATCAAGAAGCGCACGTGCAGCGAGCACAAGATCCTTCTTGAACGCCTTGCCGATCGCATAACTATAAAGCAGTATGGCAGGGGCCTGATCCTGAAACGGAAGCCCACGAAATCGGATGTGGCGGTTGCTCAGCAAAGCCTTGTCGACATCAGGACCATAATGGAATCTGATCAATACGATGTGTTGATTCTGGATGAAGCCAATGTCGCAGTCCGTTATAATCTTATCAGTAGCACCGATCTCCTCCGGATAATGCAGCTCAAACCGGAACGGATGGAATTGGTTATCACCGGGAGATACGCGGAACGGGCCGTGATTGCCGGAGCAGACCTCGTCACGGAGATGAAAGAGATCAAGCACTATGGAACGAAGGGGGTGAGGGCTCGGCGTGGCATCGAGTGGTAAAAAGCTGCGGTCAGGCTATACCACCGGCGCGTGCGCGGCTGCAGCAGCAAAAGCAGCGACGTTGCTCTTACTTCAGGGACAAGGGTTTGATAGGCACAGTCTGGAGGTCGAAATTCCTTTTCCTGATGGGAACAGGGTTCAATTCCTTGCCCGGCTCATCGGGATTAGCGGTAAGGGTATGGAGCGCGTTGCTTCCGCGAGCGTCATTAAGGACGCAGGAGACGATCCTGACGTGACCAACGGTGCTGAGATCCACGCTTCAGCGAGAGTCGTCGCAAAGGACGAAGGTGCCGGAGAAATCGTTTCCATAAAGGGCGGGGCAGGTGTGGGTATCGTGACCAAACCGGGTCTTTCGGTGGCGGTGGGGGAAGCAGCGATTACAAGGGTACCACGGAGCATGATCAGGGAGGCAGTCCACGAAGCGCTCAGCGAGTTTGGTGGCAAGGCCGATGATACCAGCGTGGAGATCACGATCTCTGTACCCGGCGGCAAAGAACTGGCTAAAAAAACGCTCAATGCGCGTCTCGGCATCGAAGGCGGTATATCGATACTCGGAACATCAGGAATCGTCCGGCCTTTATCTGCCGATGCATGGACATCCACGATCACAACGTCCATGGAGGTTGCAAAAGCACTGGGAATCCCGGAGGTCGTCCTGTCTGTGGGCCGGGTGTCCGAGAAAGCCCACATGAACAAATATGGGCTGGCTGAAGAAGCCTATGTGATGATGGGCGATCATGTTGAGTTTTCGCTCGCAGAGGCTGCGAAACACGGATTTGAGAAGATTCACCTCAGCGCGCAGTGGGCGAAGATGCTGAAGATATCCATGTCAACACCGCACACCCACGTGGCGCATGGGGCCATGGACGCACAGAAAGCCGTGGCGCACCTTAACCGGATAGGCATCCCTGTTCCGGAAGAGCGTACGTTCAATACGGCCAGAGAAATCTATAACTGCATCGTCTCGAATAACGAGGCATACCATCCGGCGCTTCGCGCCGTCTGCGCTGCGGCGAAGAGGTATGCTCAATCGATGGTGGGCACGATTCCGGTAATTGCTCACCTCGTATCCTATGAAGGAGTGATACTGACAGACAGTGAAGAAACTGTACGTAATAGGCATCGGCTATAAGCCTCCTGACGAACGCTCCCGAAAGATTCTTCTCGCCGCGGACAGTATCGTTGCATCCGCCAGGCTTTTTGAAGTCTTCAAAGAGCACGAGCTCTTCCCTGCCCTGAAGGAGAAGGTACGCGTCATCAGAAGAGTTGGCGATACCATGCAGTTTATCCGCGACAACATCGACAAGTACGCAGTCGTGCTCCTCGGCTCGGGAGATCCCATGTTCTACGGCATCGGCAGGCAGGTTCTCTCTGAATTCGGCTTTATGCGCGTGGAGATTATTCCCGATTTATCGAGCATCCAGGTGGCTTTCTCGAGGATTAAAGAGACATGGGATGACGCATTCCTGATGAGCCTTCATGGCAACATCGATCCGGAACGAAAAAATAAGCTCCCTTATCAGATAAACGATGTGCCGTCGCTGCTTCTGCAATACGGAAAACTTGCCATACTGACCGACAAGAAAAATAATCCGGCCGAGATAGCACGCCATCTTATGAATGCCCCTTATTCTGCTTCGGCGAGAATGTTTGTCTGTGAGCGGCTCGGCTATCCGGGCAAAGAGAGGATAGTGAAAGGAACGCCGCAGAAGATTGTCGGACAAGTCTTTTCTGACCCGAATGTGGTCATTCTTATCGCAAACCGAAAGGAGAAACAAGAGCAGGCTTCGCGAGAAGAGGTGGGAACAGCTCATACAAAGGAGCAGGCTCACGGAGTGCCCTGCTTCGGCCTTACCGAAAGCGAAATCGAGCACTCAAGGGGGCTTATCACAAAGGACGAGGTGCGAGCAGTCGCGATCCACAAGCTGAGGCTGCCGGCAGGCGGCACGCTGTGGGATATAGGCTCGGGCTCGGGCTCCATCTCGATCGAGGCTGCCAGGCTCAGTCATCGACTGGCAGTATACGCCATCGAAAAAGATGCGGAACAGATCGCTCATTTAGAAAAGAACAAAACGCGCTTCGACTGCAGGAACATTACTATTGTAGAGGGAGGCGCCCCAGGGGTATTGAAAGCATTACCGTCCCCTGACCGGGCATTTATCGGCGGGAGTGGCGGCCAACTTAGCGGCATTGTGTCTTATCTTGCCAGGCGGATGGCGAAGGGGATTGTTGTCATAAATGCGGTGACGCTGAAGACCTTGAATCAGGGTATTGCATTGCTGGAAAAAAGAGGCTTCGCCGTTTCGGTCTCTCAGGTTTCAGTTTCCAGGACGTCCACGTTGCACGGACAGAAACAATTAAACGCGCTCAACCAGATCTTCATCATAAGCGGGGAGAGGAAGTGAAAACGGGAAAGCTCTATGTGGTGGGTGTGGGACCCGGAGACCCTGAACTGCTTACCCTGAAAGGCGCGCGGCTTCTCCGCGAGGCTCAATGCATCTGCGTCCCGAAAGGGAAGGAAGAAGGGAGCAGCCTCGCTCTCTCAATAATAAACAAGGTCGTGAACCTTGACGGAAAAGAGATCATCGAGGCTTACTTCCCAATGAGGAAGACCAGGAATCCCGATCTCACACATGAACTCGATCCAAGGTGGGCTGAGAGCGTAAAAAGGATCTCGGACAGGCTTGAACACGGCGTGGATGTGGTCTTCATTACGCTAGGAGACCCGACTATCTACAGCACATTCTTCTACCTGCACGATAAACTGCTCGAATGGAATCGCCAGCTCAACATAGAGATCATTCCCTGCGTTTCATCGATCAACGCAGCTGCTGCAAGGACGTGCACCTCTCTGGCGCTCGGCGATCAAACGATAGCGTTACTCCCTGCAACGTATGCTGAGAATCTAAAAGAAACGATCGAGAAGTTCGACACGGTGGTATTGCTGAAGGTGCACCGCGTTTTCCGGAAGGTCATCGCCACGCTCAATGAGATGCACCTGACGGAAAGGACGATCTTTGTCTCGAGAGCGGGCATGCAAGATGAGCGGATCGTGAGAGATGTCAGGACATTGCAAGAAGAGGACATGGACTACTTTTCCTTGATGATCGTAAGAAAATGAAACGAGAGCCAATAGTCCATTTTGTGGGTGCCGGGCCCGGAGACCCGGAGTTGATTACGGTAAAGGGAAGACGGCTTCTCGACGAAGCAGGCACAGTCATTTACGCGGGAAGCCTTGTCAATCCTGCGCTGCTGGCCGGGCTCACCGCGGAGGTTTTTGATTCGGCAAGCATGACACTCGATGAGATAATCGACGTCATGAACAGGGCCGTACAAAAGGGCCATAGCGTGGTGAGGCTCCATACCGGGGACACATCCTTCTACAGTGCTATATCGGAGCAGATTGAGAGACTCAAGGCTCTGCGCATAGCATACGAAGTTGTCCCAGGCGTCTCCTCAGGGGTAGCCGGTGCTGCGGCGCTGGGTCAGGAGCTCACGATCCCGGAGTTAAGCCAGACGGTTATTTTCACCCGAATCGAAGGGAGAACACCCGTGCCTAAGGGCGAGAAGCTGAGTGCGCTCGCGAAGCACGGCGCAACCATGGTCATCTTCCTGAGTGTCGGCATGATCGAGAAAGTGCGGGACGAACTTCTCCAGGGCTACGATGCAGAGACTCCTTTTGTGGTCATAGAAAAGGCCTCGTGGCCGGGGCAGAGGCTTGTAAGAGGGGTTCTTAAGGACATCGCCGA
This sequence comes from Syntrophorhabdales bacterium, assembly GCA_035541455.1. Taxonomy (NCBI): domain Bacteria; kingdom Pseudomonadati; phylum Thermodesulfobacteriota; class Syntrophorhabdia; order Syntrophorhabdales; species Syntrophorhabdales bacterium. The sequence continues at coordinate 455 of DATKNH010000008.1, read as the reverse complement.
AACGGTAAAGGACTCGGGAATAAAAAAGACGGCGCTGATCTATGTTGGAGAATCACTGAGGGCATCCGAGGTTTCTCTCGGGAAGGAATCGAAGCTCTACCATAAGGATTTCAAGCATGGGCACCGGAAATAGCGCCGTAGTCTTCTATGTGACTCATCAGGGATCTACGCTCGCACACAGACTATGCGCTCTCTATCCAAGCCTGAAAGTTTCTAAGTTCACGAAGCGCGCCGTGGAGAGCGCGTGGCATGAACGAAGACTCCTCATCTTTGTTATGGCCACGGGCATTGTCGTGAGAACGCTCGCGCCGCTGCTCGGGAATAAAAAGTCCGATCCAGCTGTCGTGGTGCTTGATGACAGAGGATCGTTTGTGATCAGTCTTTTGAGCGGACATCTCGGCGGTGCAAATCAGAGAGCGCAGGAGATTGCAAATTTCATAGGGGGCAGGGCCGTG
>DATKNH010000007.1 GCA_035541455.1 Syntrophorhabdales bacterium | reverse complement strand
TGGCTGCGACCGGTCGCTGCATAAAACGCCCTGAGACGCCGGATGATCTTACCGGTACGATCGTTTTTCTTGCTTCCGACGACAGCGACTTTATAACGGGGCAGACGATCATTGTCGATGGCGGTTCGGCGCTGAACTGAGGGAAAAAACAGACCGCTACGCTCGGGCGATGGAGGGTAGAGGCACGGAAGCGAAGAATGAAGTGCTAAAGGTCTTGTGCTTCTCTGCATAGCGGCCGTCTCAGTGAGAGCAGCGAACGATTGTCCGAGTCGCACAAATGTGCGACGGTCTGGTAATTACGAGGAGGAGTTGCATGTATGGTTACGCGGGAAAGATAGCTTGCATCGATCTTACGACCGGGAAGATCGATGCAGAGGATCTGCCGGAGGATATTGCGAGGAAGTATCTCGGCGGGAAGGGTCTTGGGGCTTACCTGCTCTATACGCGGCTGAAACCTCACACCGATCCCTATGCTCCGGAAAACATCCTGATCTTTGCCGCTGGTCCCATCACCGGCACCTCCTTTCCGTGTTCAGGCAGGGGCGCCGTGATTACGAGATCGCCGCTGACAGGGACATTTCTCGATTCGTACGCCGGGGGCAGCTTCGGCCCGTGGCTCAAGCATGCCGGCTATGATGCACTCGTCATTACCGGCAAGGCACATGCTCCTGTCTATATTTTTGTAGATGACGAAGAGATCTCGATACATGAAGCGGCTCATCTCTGGGGTTTAACCACAATAGAAGCCGAAGAAAAGCTAAAAACAAAACTGCAGGTCGAAAAGGAGGGCAGGGTCAGTGTTGCCACCATCGGCCCCGCGGGCGAGAGATTAGTCCGTTTTGCCAATATTTCGAGTGAGGGAAGGCATTTCGGCCGCGGCGGCTCGGGTGCGGTCATGGGGTCTAAGAACCTGAAGGCGGTGGCATTAAGAGGCTCCAGGAAGGTCGCCGTCGCTGACCCGGAGGCACTGAAAGCGGTCAAGAAGCAAGTTTTTAAGATCCTTTCGGAGCATCCCCAGACGAAGAGAGGCGGAGCCTTTCCCGGTATCGGTACCATGAGCACAATAGATGTCACGCACACCACGGGCACGCTGCCGACCAGCAACTGGAGGGAGAACACGTTTGATCATACGGATGCCGTAAATTCGAGCGCCTTTGTCCCGTACAAGACTCAGACCCGGGGCTGCTATATGTGTCCCATAGGTTGCAGCAGGATAGTGAAGATGACGGCATTCGGGACCGAATATGAAAACGAAGGACCTGAATATGAAACAATGTATGCCTTCGGTCCGCAGTGCGGGATCGCCGACCCCGCGGTCATAAACGCTGCAGATAGACTTTGCGAGGAGTACGGGATGGATACCATCACCTGCGGCGTTACCGTCGGCTACGCTATGGAGTGCTACGAGAAAAAGCTGATCACAAGAGAGGAAACGGGCGGCATTGATGTTGCCTTCGGCAATGGCGAGGCGGTGTTAGCGCTGGTACACCTCATCGGCAAGAAGGAAGGGATTGGCGCTATTCTTTCAGAGGGCACGCGAAGAGCCTCGCAGGAAATCAAAGGCTCCTCCGGTTTCGCTATCCATGTTAAAGGACTGGAACTGCCCGGCTACGATCCCAGGGGCATGAAAGGACAGGCTCTCACGTACGCGCTCGCAGACAGAGGCGCATGTCATGTGCGGTCGAACACGCTGAGAACAGAACTCTTGATGCCGGGCGCAGACCGGTATACCTACGAGGGCAAGCCATTGATGGTGAGCGAGCTGCAGCTCACCTACGCGATCTATGATGTCCTTATCTCGTGTGCCTTCGGTGGTTTCGCGATTACGCCGCCCGATTTTGCGCGGGCAGTGGCGGCTATCACGGGATGGGCATTCACTCTGGAGGATCTGCGCATGGTGGCGCAAAGAGTATGGAATCTCACGCGCCTCTTCAATGTGAGGGAGGGCTTCGGGAGAAAAGACGATATGCTTCCTGAAAGGCTCTTTAGCGAGGCGTCTTCGAAAGGCCCCTCAAGCGGTCAGACTGTCGACAGGAAGATATTCGACAAGATGCTCGATGAATATTACGCAATTGTAGGGTGGGATGTGACTACCGGCGTACCCACAACGAAAAGGCTGGAGGAACTGGGAATTGAGAAATGAGGGAACAACGGGAGGTGGCCTCACGTGGATTGGAACGCCGAGTACGGGAAGAAGGGAAAGATTTGGGGAGACGCGCCGAGCGAGTTGGCCTGCGAGGCGGTGAAGCATCTAGGAAAGCGCTCGAGCGGCCTCGAGGGCGCTACGCTCCTTGACATAGGCTGCGGGTACGGCCGCGATTCTTTCTACCTGTCAGATCAACTCAACGTGCATGTGATCGGGATCGAGAGATCTGCTAACGGGCTTGCGCTCGTCGGTAAGGATCCGAAGAAGGACAAAGTGCGTTTTATCTGCTGTGACTTCAGCGACATAACGGAAATGCAAACCTTTGATCTGTTGTTTGCGTCAAACCTTTACCACACCATGCGACCCGGAGACAGGCTGATGTTAAGGGAAAAGGCTGCGCGGCTTCTGAAACAGGGCGGATATTTCTTCCTCAATGCGCTGTCAGTCAATGATAAAGAAGAGTATGGAAAAGGCGACATTGTCGAGGGAGAAAGCCATTCATTTGTCAAAGGGAAATATTCACATTTTTTCACAGAGAGGGAGCTCAGGCAAGATTTCGGCGCCTTCCTTGAACAGGAGTTATACGAACTTGAATATGAGGAGCACAGGAACGAAGGCAGGAACCACCATCACGTTTCCTGGATCATCATTCTAAGGAAGGCCTGCTAGATTCCTAACGTATACTATTTGGAATCGATCGCTTCAAAAACGGGTCATCCGAGATCCGCGCCCGTTCTTTACTTCGCGACCAGCACCGGGCACTTGGCTTCTTTCACCACGTTTTTTGTCACACTGCCGATGAGGAATCTTTCAATGCCTGACCTGCCAAGAGGGGCGATCACTATGAGATCGATCTTTTTCTCCTGTTGTTCCTTCAGTATTTCGTCCGACGGAAAGCCTCTTCTGACTTCGGTAATCACTTCCACTTCCTTCGCTGCGGGGAATTTTGCGAGCTGTTTCTGAAGATTTTGCTGGGCGGCAGATGTCATCCCGTTCTCCATTTGGCGCATCAGTTCGTCACTCAGGCAATAGTCAGCCGCACACTGATGCATTGCCTCATGAATCACGTGCAGGAGATAGAGCTTCGCTTTACCCTCCTTTGCGATTTCGAGAGCCTGTTTTAACGCCATGTCTGAGTGCTCGGAAAAATCGGTCGGAACGAGAATACTTTTCGCTGTCATCGGCTAAGACCCCCTCCTGAGAAAGTTTGCTCCGTTAGTGGTAAGGTAATTCGCCGGAAGGTATTTTGTCAATCGAGGCTGCTACCCGGCTTTTCGAGTGCCCGCTCCCACGCTTTTTGCTTTTTCGCTCTTAGTTCATTACTTCGTCCATCAAGAGCCCGTGCTCATTGAGAAACTCCTCGGCCTTGGCATGACCGAGCCCGGCGGCACACCTCATGTCTTCGACTGCCTGGCCGACGCTCCCGAGCACCAGATGAGACATGGCACGGTAATAGTAAACATCCCTGTTCTGCGGGTTCAAATCGAGAGCTGCGTCAAAGTCACGCTTTGCGAGCTGGTACTTGCCCAGCTTGGCGTAAGCGATTCCCCTGTTGCAGTAGAGTTCCGGCAGGTGGAGCGCCAGTTCCAGCGCTGCCCCATAATTCTCAATAGCTTCACGCGGCCTGTTGGTCTTCTGACAGAGCACACCCCGATTGTAGTAGACATGGGCGAAGCTTGGGTCGAGTTTCAGCGCTTTGTTATAATCCTCCAGCGCATCCTCGAAGTTACCAAGAAGGAACCTGGCGAGGCCCCGGTTGTAGTAAACCTCAGCAGTGTCTCCGTTCAGTTCTATCGCCCTGTTGAAGTCCTCTATGGCAAGGCCGGGCTTGTTGACCAGCCCATAGGCACTGCCGCGAACCACATAGGCCTTGTGATCTTTGGGCCGCAGTGCTATGGCCTTGTCGCAGGCTTTGATGGCCTCCTCGTAATCAGCAATGGAGCAGAGGGAGTAAGCCAGGTCTATGAAAAGTTCCTGATCGGGTACACCCAATTGGATGGCCCTGTCATAGTCCCTTATTGCTTCCCGGAAAAGACCAAGGAGTGCGTACGTGTCCGCCCGCTTGTGGTATGCCTCAGCGTTCTTGAAGCCTGCTTCAATGGCCCTTGTATAGGTCTCAACTGCTTCCATGTATTTGCCCTCCTCTCTGAGGGCGCAAGCTTTTTTGAAAATGCGTTGGCCTGCCATAGTTTTTCCTGAGGATGATGCGAAGCAAAAACTGTACCATGACAATCGAGGTTACCATGTGCCTGGCAGGGCTTTGGACCATTCGGATTTTTGTGCTGTGAGCCTATAGAGCGAAGATTCGTCTTGCCTTCTTTTCTAGTACCTATGCCCGAGGGAAAAGATTTCCATTCTGGTGGGCCAATTCTGCCCCTTGATCACGCGAACGCCCGCGTCGACACGAGGTATGCGAAAGCTGGGCCGTTCTCCGGCCTATGCTGCTGACTGAGCGGTGTGTACTGGCTACTCTTTTTGCGGGGGATGTAACGTTCTCACTTCTTCTATTTCCCGCTCGATGTCGTTTATCTCCAGTTTCATTCTGGTAATAGAAGCCATTCTTTCCGAAAGAAAGGGCGCCTCCAAGGTGAGCGGTCTTGCCATAGCATATTCGCCGTAGACATACTCACCGATCTCCGTATAAAGCTTCTGGATTTTCCTCTGAATTTTTAAGACGTCCATTCTTCGCTTGGCTATCTTAGCCTGCTTTTCCACGTTAAAGGCTATCTCGCCCGCAGTCTCCTTGAGCGTTTTCAGGCCTTCCTCAGTCTTCTTCTTCAGCTCGTCCATCAATGCCATTGTATCCCCCCTCGAAAACAGTGATCAGCGATTAGTGGCCAGCGTATAGGGCGACAAAATCCCCGTTGGAGTCGCGAGTTACGGGTTCCGTGTTAAAGGGAAAGATCGGATTACGCTGCGGCTGCACTTTTTTACCCGTAACTCTAAATTCGTAGCAAGGTTTTCGGTCACCGAACTCTGTCCGTTTATAGTATACTAATACGGCAGATGGTCCGCTTCAACGACATAGTTGAGGAGATTCTCAAGTACAATCCCCAAGCTGATGTAGACCTGCTCGAGCGGGCGTATGTCTTATCCGCGCAGGTGCACAGGGGAGCCGTCAGGCTTTCCGGAGAACCTTACCTTATTCACCCTCTTGAAGTTGCTTTCATGCTGACGAAGATGAGTCTGGATGTACCGAGCGTGGTCTCAGGCCTTCTTCACGATACCGTCGAAGATTCGTACCTTACCAAGGAGCAGCTGAAGGAGTATTTCGGGACGGAAATCGCCGAACTGGTGGACGGTGTTACCAAGATCAGCAGGATCGAGGTACAGAGTTCTGAAGAATCGCGCGCTGAAACCCTCCGCAAGATGATCCTGGCAATGAGCAAGGATATACGGGTGATCCTGATCAAGCTCGCTGATCGATATCATAATATGCAGACACTGAAATTCCTTTCTCCTGAGAAACAAAAGGAGATAGCTCGCGAGACCCTCGAAATTTACGCGCCGATTGCCCATAGGCTCGGCATTGAGTGGATGAAGGGCGAGCTGGAAGACCTTGCGTTTAAATACCTCGATTCAGATGAGTACAAAACCCTAAAAGAGAACATTGCCAAGAGGAAGAAAGAACGAGATGCTTACATCAGCGAGGTCAAGGAACTCCTCAAAAACCGGCTGGCCGAAGTCAACTTAAAGGCTGAGGTGTCAGGCCGGGCAAAAAGACTCTACAGTATTTACAGGAAGATGCTTCAGGATGACCTGAGTCTTGATGAGATTTCAGACATCACCGCATTCCGCGTGATCGTGGCTACCGTGAAAGAGTGTTACGAGGCGCTCGGCTACATACATGCGCTCTTTAAACCGATCCCCGGAAAATTCAAGGACTATATAGCGTTACCCAAAGCCAATATGTACCAGTCGCTTCACACTTCTGTCATAGGCCCCCATGGGGAGAAGATAGAGATTCAGATACGGACCCCGGAAATGCACCAGATCGCGGAAGAGGGCATTGCCGCCCATTGGAAGTACAAGGAGGGCACTGTTTTTGACCCCAAAGAGGACAGGGTTTTTGGCTGGCTGAGAAGGGTCATTGAATGGCAAAAGGAACTGAAGGACAGCAAGGAGTTCCTGGAAATATTCAAAATCGACCTTTTCCCGGATGAAGTCTACGTGTTCACGCCCAAGGGAGACGTGAGAGAGTTGCCAAAAGGGGCGACGCCTGTCGATTTCGCGTACGCGATCCATTCTGAGCTGGGGCACCGATGCGTAGGTGCGAAGGTGAACGGAAAAATGGTGCCGCTTCGAACGCGACTTCAAAGTGGCGATACGGTGGAGGTGCTCACAAACCCGACGCACAAGCCCAGCAAAGACTGGTTGAAATTTGTTGTTACCTCAAAGGCCAAAACCAAGCTCAGGCAATGGATCAAGGAAGAGCAGCGGGGACGCAGCATCGAATTAGGCAGGACGCTCATCGAGAAAGAAACGGCCAAACATGGTTTGAACTTCTCGAAAATGCTGAAATCGGGCGAACTGGAGGCGCTGGCCAAAGAATTCAGTTTCGACACGACCGATGACCTTTTTGCCGGCGTGGGCTACGGCCTGTATACAGCTCTGCAGGTGCTCGGTAAAGTGTTGCCCGAGTCTGAAAAGGTCAGCAAGATCACCAAAATCATAAGCTCGATAAAGAGGGGTAGGGGTGATGCGGTCAAGATAAAAGGAATCGACGGATTGGTGGTCAGGTTTGCCAAATGCTGCAATCCCATACCGGGTGACAATATTCTCGGCTTCATCTCGCGCGGAAGGGGGCTGACGGTTCACCTTGCCGACTGTCCCAATGTGCATGCGTATGACGATCAGCGGAAGGTGGAAGTCTCATGGCAGGATAATAAAGACTACGCTTACCCGGTGAAGCTGCGCGTGCAGGGCGGGGACAAGAAAGGCCTGCTTTCAGAGGTAACAAATATTATTTCTGCGGGTAAGGCGAATATTCTGAACGCCCAGGTGATGACCTATCCCGACCGTACGGCCACGAGCATCTTCGAGATTGAGATCGTCAACGCCGCACAGCTCCAGAAGATCGTCAAGTCGATTCAGAAAATAAAAGAGGTGAGGTCAGTCGAAAGAATGAGGAGTAACCCCTAGCTTGCCTTGGTAATAAGCCCTTTCTTGATGCACTTTGTGCAGACCTTCGCCTTCACAGTTGAACCGTTCTTGACTATTCTCACCATCTGCAGGTTGGGTAGCCATTGCCTCTTGGTCTTGTTATTCGCATGACTGACGTTATTGCCTACCTGCTTCCCTTTGCCGCATATGTCACAGACCCGTGCCATAACGATCTCCCATCATTAATTACTGCCCGAAGCACCTGCAGCCGGGCTTACGAACAGCGTGAAGGGGTAAGTTTACTAGGTAATGTGCCTAAAGTCAACAGGTTTGCGTTGCCGGGTGCACGCGGACCGCTGGCGCCCTGTTTTCCATCGAGTGAGCGCCCTCGGGATTGTTTGTGATAATATGCACAATATTTTGTTGACAAAGCCCTCGATTTAAAATACAACATTACTTAACTTGTGACTTCCGTAACACTTCCGTAGCAAGTTGTTCGGAAATAAATACAATGAGGAGGCAGGTATGGCAGAGCAAAAAACCATCACCAGCATGATGGCGGAAACCCGTACATTTCCGCCCAGCGCAGAATTCGTGGCCCAAGCTTATATAAAGAGCAGGGCAGAGTACGAGAAGCTCTACAAGCAGTCAATGGACGACCCCGAAGGCTTCTGGGGCGGCGTTGCATCAGAACTGCACTGGTTCAAGAAGTGGGATAAGATCAACGAAGAAGACTTCCAGGATGCAAAAATCAAGTGGTTCCTCAATGGCAAAACCAACATCGCATACAACTGCCTTGATTACCAGGTCGAGAAGGGAAAAGGCGATAAGGTAGCCATCATCTTCCAGGGCGAGCCTGATGAAGATGCGAAAAAATACACCTACAAGGACATGCTGAGAGAGGTCTCCAAATTTGCCAACGTCCTTAAGAAAAAAGGCGTGAAGAAGGGTGACAGGGTTGCCATCTATCTGCCCATGATCGCTGAGCTGCCTATTGCTATGCTTGCCTGCGCGAGGATTGGGGCAGTGCATACAATCGTGTTCGGCGGCTTCTCCGCAGAAGCTTTGAGAGACAGGATTATTGATGGTGGGGCAAAGATTCTGGTCACCGCTAACGGTTACTGGAGATCAGGCAAGATGGTCAGCTCGAAGGCATCTGCCGACCAGGCCCTTGACCTTTGTGAGAAGGCAGGCCACAAGGTTGAACAGGCTATCGTGGTGAAAAGACTCGACAAGTTTGATGTTCCCATGAAAGCGGGAAGAGACTCGTGGTGGCATGAAGAGATGGCTGGTGCAGATGACAAGTGTCCTGTGGAGCAGATGGATGCTGAGGATCCTCTCTTCATTCTCTACACGTCAGGGTCTACCGGCAAGCCGAAAGGTGTTATGCACACCGTAGGCGGCTACATGGTCTATACGTATCTCACCTTCAAGTGGATATTCGACTACAAGGACAAGGATATTTTCTGGTGCACCGCCGACATCGGCTGGGTAACCGGGCACTCCTACATTGTGTACGGTCCTCTCAGCAACGGCGCAACATCGATCGTCTTCGAGAGCGTTCCCACCTTTCCGCAGCCCGACAGGTTCTGGCAGATCGTCGAGAAATTCAAAGTCAGCATTTTCTACACGGCGCCGACAGCCATCAGGGCGATCATGAGGGAAGGCGATCAGTGGCCTGCAAAGAGAGACCTTTCTTCGCTGAGACTCCTTGGTTCTGTGGGCGAGCCGATTAACCCGGAAGCGTGGATATGGTACTACAAGGTGATCGGCAAGGAACGCTGCCCGATCGTGGATACCTGGTGGCAGACAGAAACGGGCGGCATCCTGATCACGCCGCTCCCCGGCGCCTGGTTCCTCAAGCCCGGTTCGGCAACACTGCCCTTCCCGGGCGTCGCGGCAGAAACGATACGGCAGGACGGAACCCCGACGGCGGTTAACGAGGGCGGCTACCTGGTTATTAAGAGATCATGGCCCGGCATCATGAGAGGCGTGTACGGTGAGCCGGACAGATTCAAACAGACGTACTTTGTGCAGTACCCGGGCGTCTATTTCACGGGTGACGGCGCAAGAAAAGACGAAGACGGCTATTTCTGGCTGATGGGACGCGTCGACGACGTGGTCAATGTGTCCGGGCACCGTATCGGCACGGCCGAGGTCGAGAGCGCGCTTGTTTCGCACAAGTCGGTTGCAGAAGCAGCAGTCGTTGGATTCCCGCACGATCTGAAGGGCGAGGATCTCTACGCATTCGTCATCCTGAAGGCCGGCTTCTCGCCGAGCGATGATCTCAAGAAAGAACTCGTCGCCCACGTGAGAAAAGAGATCGGGCCGATCGCATCCCCTGGAAAACTGCAGTTCTCCCCTGGTCTGCCCAAGACGAGGTCGGGCAAGATCATGAGAAGAATCCTGAGAAAGATCGCCTCCGGCGAGATTGACCAGTTGGGCGATACCACGACGCTGGCTGATCCGTCCGTTGTGGACGACCTGGTAAAGCACAGGCTGTAGTTTGCATACGAAGTGCATTAAAAGGGGCATCCTCGGATGCCCCTTTTTGTCTTTTGCGCCTGGATCATTTGACCGCTTCAGTGGCGCCACTCTATAATAACTAATCATTCCTGAAACGGAGGTGCTTTGAATGAAAACAGTAATTCTCTTCGGAAGCCCGCGAAAAAAAGGCAATACGCGACGGCTCGTCGATGCGTTCTCCGAAACCATGAAGAAGAACGGCCATGATGTCAGGCTTCTTAACCTGAACGACATGAATGTGCGCCCCTGCCAGGGGTGCCTCGCGTGCGCCAAGGAAGGTAAATGCAGAATCAACGACGACATGAAGGATTTGCGAAAATATATGATGGAATCGGAGCTTATTGTATATGCGACGCCGACGTACTGGTGGGGCCCCTCTTCCCAGTTGAAGCTGGTGATTGACCGCTCGATCGTTTTCTTTGACGAGAATATGGATTCGAGAATCAAAGGCAAGAAGGTTATCACCCTGATGACTTGCGCGGATAAGTCTCTTGACACGTTCAGCCCTGCCCTCGACTCGTTCAAAAGAACATTCGATGCCCTGTCGATGACCTATCTCGGGGGTGTTGAGGCTGCGGGTTGCGAAGGAATGGGGGAAGTGAGTAAGAAAGCTTTGGAACAAACGAGAAAACTGGCAGCGTCTTTAACATGAAAGAAGATACTAAAGGCCTCTCCTACTTTGTCACCAAGAAGGTGGGGAAGGCTATATGGGACTACAGGATGATTCAGGATGGCGATCGGATTTTGATCGCGGTCTCCGGGGGAAAAGACAGCCTTTCTCTTCTCAGGATCATGAAGGAACGGATGAAGTTCGTGCCGATACAGTACGAAATAATCGCGTGCCACGTGGACATGGGCTTTGAATGGATAAGAACAGATCTGTTGACCAGACACTTTGAAGACGAGGGCGTGCGCTATGTAATGACCCATCCCACGGATCCTTTGCATAAAGAGGGCGAAACCTTCGGCTGCTTCTGGTGCAGTTGGACCAGACGCAAAAGGTTCTATGCTGTGGCGAAAGAACTGGGTTGTTCCAAGATTGCCTTAGGACACCACATGGACGATATAACGGAAACGCTTCTCCTGAATCTTCTCTTCAACGGGGAGATTTGTACGATGAGGCCCTATCAGGAGATGTTCGGAGGCGAAGTAGCGTTGATCAGACCCCTGGCTTACGTGGAAGAGCAGGAGCTGGTGAGACTCGCCGAACGACTTGATCTCCCGGTCATCAAGTCTCGATGCCCTCACGCGAAGACGTCAAAGCGCAGACTCGCGAAAAGCTTGATACAGGAGGCGGAGCAGCACAGCAGGGCTGTTAAGAAAAATCTTTTCAGGAGCTTGCAGCGAGTGCGCAAGGAGTACCTGCTCGGCTATGAAAACATACCGGTGACACCGCGCTCAGGCAGGGCGAATACGAAATCTTAAGCGCCAAGCCCGAAAAAACATCGAACCTCAAATACTTACTTAGAAATGTTGGTTTTCAATTTTTGAACATTTGGATCTGTTTGGAATTTAGAAATTTGAACATTAGAGTTTGCTCTTAAAGAGGTGGCTGAACCAGAAGTTATCAGCCCAGGTGTCAACGAGCGTTAGCCTTTCTCTCAGGCGCTCAGATATTTTGTAACTCTCGCTGGCGAGGAGACCTGAAAGCAGGTAATACCTCTTCGTGTAGAAGGCTTCGAGTCGCGTTATCTCATCTATGACCGCATAGTGCATGTTGGCAACGAGGAGTTCGGCCGGAAGGCACACGAGATCCAATGCATCAGCCATGACGATGTGCATCTGTTCCGTGACGCTGTTGAGGCGCCTGTTCAAACGTGCCATCTCAATCGAAAGGTTATTGTTGTCAACAGCGCAGGCACGCATTGAGCCCAACTTGAGACAGACTATCGAGAGCAGGCCTGTACCTGTGCCCAGGTCGAGCACTGTTTCGGGTGCTGAGTGACTGAATAAATTCTGAAGGAGCAGCAGGCAGCCCTTGGTGCTTGGGTGATATCCCGAACCGAATGCCATGCCGGGATCAATGCAGATGTGCAAGCCCTCACTCTTCGACGGAGTTTCCCACGGGGGATGAAGCGTTATGTTGCCCACCTTAATCATGCGGAGCGGTGCACCCGACTCCCAGTCCTCATGCCTGATGGTCAACTCAGAACGAATGGGTATCGAAAGTTTTTCCAGGTACTGTCGCTTTGGTTGTTTGAAAAATAGAAATGAGTATCCCGATTCCTTCCAGAATCCGACATAGTCTGCATCCTTGATCCCCGCAATCTCACGACTCAGGTCTCCTTTGAACTCGTAAATGTAGATGAGATCGTACATGCCGGGACAGTCAACCGTAAGCAGTGAGCGTAAGCAGTAAACCGCTTGAAATATACTATAAATAACAGACGAGATCAGCTTCTAGCACTGCTTACTGCCTACTGCTCACTGCTCACGAGCACTTGTAACTGTTCTTTGACTTACCTCTCTCGTTGTGCTATCTAATTGCCAATGAAAGTGGCGTGGGAAGGGAAAATATACGAGGTTGATAAACCGCTGACTGCGGGTAAGCTTCTGGAAAAATTTTCGTTGAACCCTGAAGCCCATATTGTTGTGGCAAACGAGAGGCTGGTCACCGAAGACTCCAGGCTCTCTCACGAGGACAGCGTAAGAATAATCAGGGTGATATCAGGCGGATGAAGTGCAGGGTATGCGGCAAGGAAGCAAACATACGCCTGAGTGCCTACAATACAGCCCTCTGCGCTGAAGATTTCCTGGCCTTTTTTGAGAGGAGAGTTGCTCGCACCATCCAGAAGTATAAGCTGATCACGGAAGCAGATGTGCCTCTCGTAGCGGTGTCAGGGGGTAAGGACAGCCTCTCTCTCTGGTATATCCTCGACAGCGCGGGCTTCCCCGCCGACGGCATATACATCGATCTGGGTATCGACGAGTACTCACACATCTCTTTCGATAAGGCGAGGATGATGGCCGCCCGTCTGGGTAGAAAGCTCTACAGGTTTTCACTGCCCGCGCTCTTTCGCAAAGGCATCGGCGATCTTTCAAAGCTCATGAAGAGAGCGCCGTGTTCTCTGTGCGGCGTGTTGAAGAGATACCTTATGAACAAAGCGTGCCTCGATTGTGGTTACACAGTGCTTGCCACAGGCCACAATCTTGATGATGAAGCATCTGCGCTCTTCGGCAATCTTCTCTACTGGAAAGAAGAGTACCTCTTCAAGAAGGACGTCGCACTGCAGGGAAAGGGCGATTATCTCGCAAAAAAAGTGAAGCCGTTCTTCCTGTGCTCCGAGAGAGAGGCAGCAGCGTATGCCTTGCTTCGGCAAATAGATTATGTGTATGAAGAGTGCCCCTATTCGATCGGTGCGAAAAGCCTGCTCTACAAGGAGTTGCTCAACAAGATAGAAATGACCTCTCCTGCGACGAAGATCAGGTTCGTGAAAGGCTATCTCGATAGAGTGAAAGAACAGGAAGTGCGAGTCGATCCCAAAAGGTGCGCACGCTGTGGCTATCCTTCGTACACAGATATTTGCAATGTCTGCTCGCTTTTTGAGCGATTCGGGACGGGAGACGGGCTTCACGTAGAGTGTTATGGGCAGACGGGTGAAACCCCCGGGCAGGAGACTTCATTCGAGGCTGACCGCGTGTGATGAGCCTGATAGATAGTTTTACGGAACTTGTTTTTAACGTGTATGAGGCGTTCACTGTAGCCTTGCTCATCAAGCAGGAAGAGAATTTTCGCTGTTTTTCCTCGGTTACTTTTGCGAAAAGTTTTGACCGCAGTCGATCCATCCCCATCGAAAGCTCGCTTGCTGGCTGGGTGCTCAAGCATAATGAGCCTCTCATCATCCCCAACTTTGACAAGGACGAATCGACCCTTGGATACTATGGATCCGAGGAAGGCATAAAATCGTTTATGGCGTACCCCCTGAGCGCCCAGGGGGTCATCGTGGTGGACAGCAAAAAGCGCTACGTCTTCACCGATAAGGAAAAGAAGCTTCTTGGCCATTTCGTGACGATGATAGGAAAGGAACTGGAGAGGGAAAAGAGGTTGCAGGAACTTGAAGACAAGAACGAGGAACTTTCCATCGAGCGCAGGATTATCCGGTTCCTTCTGTCAACTGATCCTTCGGGAGTACTGCTCGAAGAGATACTGGACGAATGCCTCGCGCTGTGCCGTGCGGATTTCGCCTTTATCGGCCTGGAACGGAACGGCAAACTTGTGGTTGTCGACTGCGCAGGGAGTCAAGCCGCGAGCCTCCGGCGAAAGGAATGCCCGGTGACAGGGACCATCGCTTCCATGGTGCTGCAGGGAAAGAAGGAGCTTCTCCTTCCGCATGCGAGCGGTTACCTCAGGGAAAAACCACTCCTTTCAGCGGATGAAGATATGAAGGCAAAGCAATTCTTCGGGTTTCCCCTTCTCTTCGATGAAGAGGCATTCGGTCTTACCGGTTTTGCGACGCTCTCGGATGTGGTTTTAAGGGATAGCGTCATAGGCCTGCTGAGAGACATCTCTTCGCTACTGTCGCTCTATTTTATCCGGACGTGGACGAAGGGAACTCTCGAGAGAGGAAGGCACGTTGATCCGGTAACAGGTGCGCTGCTTTTTGCCTCATTCTTCAAGAGCGCTGAGGCGTGGATCGAAGAGCGAAAGGATTTCTCACTGGTCTCTGTGAATGTGCCGGGTTTCCATCACTACAACCGGATGCTCGGCGTAGAGGCTGCCGAGAGGGTGCTCAGGAGAATAGCGCAGAGCGTCAAGGAGTGTCTGGGCAAGGCAGCGCTTGTGACGAGGGACGGGGGAAGCCATTTCTACGCTGTCACCCGGGACCCTCACGCGCTGGAGCCGGAAAACCTTGCACGCGTGCTCAACTATACGATCCAGAGTGCTATGGCAGACAGCAGGATTGAACCAAAAGGGGCTTTGCAGATAGGCGTGGTCGAGTTTCCGGGAGATGGCTTGGACCTCTGGGGACTGCTTGACCGGGCGGATGAAAGAGGAGAACGACACTCTTATACCAATAAGGGGGCACACGTATGAGTTTTATTTCAAAGCTGATGAGCATGGTTTCTTCATTCTCTACACATTGCGCCATGGACCTCGGTACGGCCAACACGCTGATCTACCTCAAGGGAGAAGGTATCGTCCTGAACGAACCGTCTGTCGTCGCGCTCGAGAGGGACACCGGTAGAGTCATTGCCGTGGGGCGGGAGGCAAAGGAGTTCATTGGTAAGACCCCTCAGCACATCAGCGCTATACGGCCGCTGAAAGACGGCGTGATCGCCGACTTCGATGTGGCCAAAGCGATGATAAAGTATTTTCTGAATGTGGTCAAAGAAACCAGGAAGATTTCCAAGCCGAAGATGGTGGTCTGCGTACCGTCCGGAATCACGCAGGTCGAGAAAAAAGCGGTTGTCGATGCCTGTTTCCAGGTAGGCATCCGGGATATTCATCTTATCGAAGAGCCGATGGCGGCTGCGATCGGGGCCAGCCTGCCCATCGAGCTTCCGAAAGGTAACATGGTGTGTGATATCGGGGGTGGCACCACCGAGGTGGCCATCATCAGCCTTTCTGCGAATGCATATAGCGAGTCCCTGCGCGTCGCCGGTGATGAAATGGATGAAGCGATTGTGAGGCACCTCCAGAAAAAGTATCAGGTTGCGGTGGGTGTGAACGCTGCGGAGAGAATCAAAATGGAGGTCGGGTCTGCGTATCCGGGTAGTGCTTCCGGAACGACAAACGTGGTGGGCAAGGACCTTGTCAATGGTGTTCCCAAAACCATAGCGGTTACAGCCGACGACGTGAGGGAAGCTATAGAAGAACCAGTGGAGGCGATCATTGACTCGGTGAAAAGAGCGCTGGAGAAACTTCCCCCGGAGCTGGTGTCAGACCTGCAAGATTCGGGATTGGTCTTGACCGGCGGTGGCGCGCTTCTCAGAGGACTGGATAAGAGGATATCTGAACGCACAAGCCTTGTGGTTCACGTGCCGGAGGACCCCCTGATCTGCGTGGTGATGGGAAGCGGCAGGGCGTTGGAAGAGATACAGAGGTACAAAAAGGTGTTTATTAATTAGTCGTGCACGGGAGCCGGGCTGGCTTAACCCAAGGTACTAACCGGTTGTTCCTACAAAAAATAGCCTTCGGATCGGTTGACTTTTTTTATGGGGCTCTGATAACCTAGTATATGAAGGTTATGGAATGATGAAACAGCAATTCGAGCCAGTCTTTAATACCCCCAACAGTGCAGGCCAATCCAAAGCAACCTGCAAGATTCTGCCGTTCAGAAAGCCCGATTTTCGGCGGTCACCCGAGCACGATGAAGCGGTTTCCCCAGATTTGACAATAGAGCCTGAGAACGATTGCTGTCCGGTAGAAGAAAGGAGTTTTATTCCGGTCTTTTCCTCGGAGCATTCTAACGTAATTCCCTGCCACGCCTGGGTTGAGAGGGCGGAAGAGCCCTCTGAGACCGTTTCCCCTCACGCGCACAGGTGGTTTAAGAAGGCACTGCTGCTGGGTGCATTTACTGCGTGGACTGTGGCGGCCATCGCCATAAGTATCGCTCTCGGCTAATACTCGTACGGATTCAAGCGTATACCTTCGTTGCCCTTACAGGATGCTGCGCTATCGCTGCGTCGCTTTTCCTCGACGTACTTTAGTACGCCTCCGGCAAGCTCCTCGCTGCCGCCTCGGTCTCCATCCTGAACCCGTACGAGTATTAGGCCGGATTCCAAAGAGCGAAGGAGATTGCTGATTAGCTTCATTGCCGCAACTCTCTCAACAGCCAAACTGGCAAAGTGCTTATGTATGCTGGGAAACCGCCGATAATATAAGCTAGAGATACCAAAAGGTGGGGTATGAAGATAAGTAATCTGTCTGGAGGACTCGGGATTTTTGATATCATGGCTCGCCACGGTACTGCATTGATACCAAACAGACCAAGGGTTCAACGAGATCCGAAAATGGTCAAGGTGAATAATTCCGAAGCCAAAGAGAAGAGCGGGACCTCCACGGACAAAAACCAGGACTCAATCCGGAAGGTTAACAAAACTCAGACAGGCCGCTAAGCATAGGGCCGGCTTGTGAGCAAGCCCGAGCGTGTTTCACTCGCAGGCATTACGTAGACTCTGCTCCAGCGTCTCTCCTTGACACACAAATAACCTTTTTGTTATTCATAACATGTTCATTGCAGAACGTTTCTACTGAATACCAACGAGGTGTGAAGCATGGCGACAAAGCTTATTTACGATCCTTCTTCCGGGCCCATGAAGTATGCGTGCGGCGTTTCAGGGTCCGGTACGAATTACGACAGAATATATGAGCGGAATCCCGGCATCTACCATGTTGTCTTCAGCAATGCACCCGGTTGCGTAGCTGTGGCGAAAGCTGTGGAACGAGCGGTTCCCATCGCCTTGCTCGACTCACGGAAATATTTCAGAGAAATGTGGGCGCTCGAAAAGGTCCCGAGGTACGGTGTCGAGAGAAACAGCTATGACATGGCACTGATGACGCTTGTCGAACAGATACTCGATGGCCGCCCGGACCTGATCTGCCTGGCCGGTTACGATCTCTGGATAGGGGAATGGATGGCCAACAGATACTTTCCAACCATTCTTAACGTACATCCAGGTGACGCAAGAAAATATACGGGGCTGGGATGGAGGCCCACTGCCAAGGCAATACTCGCGGAAGAAACCGGTGTGCGATCGACGGTATTTTTTGTGGACAAGAGCGATGATGGTGGGCCCATACTGATCCAGTCAAAATCGTTGCCGCTATCAAGGTGGGACAATGAATTGCGTGACATAAGAAAATTTGCCGAACGATGCGATGCAAGGACGATCGAGCAATTTAGAACCGCAGCGCAGGAAGAGGCAAGTAATCTATTTAGAGCGCTGGAGCAGGTTTCTACATCTATTCAGGACGTGCTGAGGACGGAGGGAGATTGGGAGGTATATCCATTCGCGGTGCACGATCTTATAGCAAAAGGCAGAGTTGCGCTTGACGGCAGAACAGTCTACATCGACGGTGTGCAGATGCCTGATGAGGGATGGCAGGTGGACACGTACGGCTTCGCCCCGAGCATCCGCTAGATGCCAATTCGTATTCAAGCGTATACCGAGGCGGCAGCGATTGGACCTTCTGCTAGGCCAATGTGCAGCCAAGATGGAGGCCGAGGCGATCCGAGGACTGGGCTACGCAGGCGTACCGGGCGGTACGTCGAGTAGAACAGGCCGAAGGGTAACGAAGGCATACGCTTGAATGCACATTGGCATCAGTAGAGGAACATCGGCTTGCCCAACATATTCCGCACCTTGGGCCGGTAATTCTGTGAATCATAAAGCGCCGTGACGTCCACATGTTTTTTAGCGGCCGTGACCAGTTCCAGGGGAACCGTTGTGTAGATGCCCTGGTGGAGCGCGACCATGCGACCCATGTGGCCGGTGGCCACCTGGTCCAGAGCCAAATTGCCGTACGAAACAGCTACCATGCGGTCGAGGGAGTCGGGTGCTCCTGAACGCATGATGTAGGCGAGCTGCTGGTAGATTATATTTACACCGGTTCTTTTTTTGATCTCGTCGGCCACTATCGAACCAATGCCGCCGAGCTTCTTGTGACCATACGCATCTTCCTTCCCGGTCTCGATGATCATGCCGCCCACCGGATAAGCACCTTCCGATATGGTCAGCACTGCGTAATTCGAAGGATTCCTTTGGCGGTCCTCGACGAGAAATTTGCAGAGGCGGTCCAGGTCGAAGGGCACCTCAGAAATGACCGCGCGGTCCACGTCAGCAAGATATGCGGCAAAAAGGGAGGTCTCGCCTGAATTGCGTCCGAAAAGTTCGACGACGCCTATGCGCTCGTGTGAGCCCATGGTTGTGCGCAGCGCATGAATCGTGTCAACCGAACGGGTAACGGCTGTCGAGAAACCTATGCAAAAATCTGTGCCGAAGACATCATTGTCCATGGTCTTGGGGATAGCCACAATCTGCATACCCTGTTTGTGCAGGTGGCAGGCGAAGCTGAGCGTGTCATCGCCGCCGATAGGTATAATGGCATCCAGTTTAAGGGATTCAATGACTCTCAGTACATGACGGGTGCAATCAATCTTGCCTTTATCCGTCGGTGAGCGATCTTCCGCGCGGACAAACTCCGGCACTTCGTCTTGCGTCACGCTGCTTGGGTTGGTCCGGGAGGTGTGCAGAAATGTTCCACCCGTCCGATCGATGGTCCTCACGGTCTCAGTGGTTAGAGGATAGGTGTACCTTTTTGCTGTAATTGGATCGTCAGGATTGACGCATAACAGGCCCTGCCATCCGGTCCTGATGCCTACGATGTCGATATCATGCTGGGGCGCCTGAGTGACAACGGCCTTTATTGCTACGTTCAGGCCTGGGACGTCGCCTCCACCCGTAAGGATACCAACCCTTCTCCTTGCTCCCATGGTTCCCTCCCCTTTAGCGCTACGCCCGCGCTATCCCTGACTCGCTCACTCTGCCTTGCATGCGGTAAATTGCGTGAAAGTATGAGCCCCGGCGTATTTTTTGTCAAGCTCGTGCCCGGCTGGAATATCAGTCATGCCGATTCGTATGTTACGGGCTTTCCTTCCTCAAGATAGGCTCTTGCGGCCTCCCAACGCCCTTTAGATCTGTCCCCCAGCAGGGCCATGAAGCTGCTGAGGGGAACGTTTTCATCTTTGAGGAATAGCTGGATGTCTTCCAACAAACCGGCTGTGAGAAGCGTGTCAACCTCGGCGCCTTCATTGCAGTACAGTTCCTCTATAGCATCCAGTATCCTTTGCAGAACGTCCAAGTGCTTACCGAGGTATAGATTTACCATGTATCCTGCAAACGAGGTCATCAGAACAAGATAGGGCAGCCCTTTCTTGTCGTTAGACCACTCACCGTAGAAGTCGAGCCATATCTGCCTCATCGGTTCGGATGTTTCGATCAGCCTATCAACGGCTATCTGCATTACCCCTTTCATACCGTCGCCCAACGATTATGCAAGTCTGGTGCCGTTTTTGTCACGGTGACCGTACCGCGCGCTGAGTCCTGACCTCACGAGAACGGTCAGTGCAAGATTGGTCTGAGGCCAAGTTTTCTACTGAAGCACATCGTTAGCAGATTTTACGTAATGCAATTACCAGCCCCGAAGGGCGGCTCCGAGCCGTGGCGGACGCAGGCGTACCTTGCGGTACGTCGAGGACAGACGCGGTGACAGGCGACAAAGCAGATGGACCTTTAACTCATCGCCCCCTATCTGACGAGGTTAGACAAACACAGAACAGTCCAATACGGTGAAACCATCAAACATATGATTGACAGTAGATACGACGGTATGTAATAGAGGCCGCCTCTAAAAACCGTGCCCAGCGGAATATCTTTGGCCATGCCCGCGACGACATAGCAGCATATACCGATCGGCGGCATGATAGAGCCCATGGTGGTGACGATCGTAATCACCTGGCCGAACCAGACGGGGTCATAGCCCATATGCGTGACAATAGGATAAAAGATCGGAAGCGACACAAGCAGGAACGCAAGCGCGTCCATTACGCATCCTCCAATGATGTAGCAGAACAGGACCACCCAGAGAAGGATCCAGTTCGGAAGGGCAAGGCCGCTGATCCAGTCTGCTGCCTCGAAAGGAAGACGTGTCACGGTTAGAAAGCGTCCAAATATAACAGCGCCTGCCACTATCATGAACACGAGACAGGAGATACGTAAGGTATCGACGATTGAGAGGATGAAATGATTCCACGTCAGCTTCCGTCGCACGAGGCATATGATGAGGCCCAGAGCACAGCTCGCCGCGGCCGCTTCGGTTGCGGTGACAACGCCGGTAAAAAGCGCGTACATGATGATTGCAAAGAGTATGAGGATATCGATGATGTCAGGCAGTGCCTTGAACCTTTCACGCCACGTGCTTCTGGCGCCGGCGGGTCCCCAGTCAGGATGGCGCCAGCAGATATAGCCAACGGTTGCCGCAATCAGAACAGTGAGTATGGCGCTTGGTATCACATTGCCAAAGAAGAGCTTGCCTATGGATTGGCCCGTGTAAAGGCCGTAAACCACCAGAACGATGCTGGGCGGTATGAGCACGCCGAGTGTGGCGCCGGCAGCAACTGATCCTGCATTAAGCTGGGGGTGGTAATTATACTTCCGCATCGCAGGAATGGCCACCTGGCTCATGGTCGCAGCCGTCGCGGTATTGCTTCCGCTTATTGCCGAGAAGGCGGCACACGCCATAATCGTGGTGATCGCCAGACCGCCCTTGTAATGGCCGAACCATTTGTATGTCGCGAAATAGAGCCCGTCGTTGTAACCCGCGTAGTGGACAAATTCACCCACGAGGATAAACATGGGGATAACGGTGAGCCCGTAGTTTGAAAAAATGTTCCACATGTCCGTACCGATCATGCCGAGCGCTGCCTGAAAGGAGGTCACGTACGCAAAGCCGAGGAATCCCACGATGGCCATGGTGAAGCCCGCAGGTATTCTGAACAGGAAAAGCACGGCAAACATAATCACTATCCCGTACACGCCGACGATGGGACCTTGCATGATTACTCCTCTCCTGGGGCGAATATGTTTTTCAGGAAGTCAACAAAAGCGGTGAGAGCCATGATGGCGAACGCCAGGGCGACAAGAAATACAAAGGGATGGTAAATCACTTTCAGGGTCTCCGACACCTCGCGTGATTGATAGATCTTCATGGCCCAGACGAAAATCTGCCATGAAACGACCGCGAAAAATATGGTGATGACAAAGTACGCGAAGGTGTCAACGACCAGTTGCAGCTTCTTGGGGTACCGCTCCGCAAGAATTTCCACGATAATATGGTCTTTTCTTCTTTGCGTGTAGCCCAGGGCAAAGGCTATGACAATTGCACCCAGGAAAGAGACAATCTCGTACGCGCCCCGAAAAGGGAAGTGAAATATTCTGAGTACGACATTGCCGGTGGCAAGGACCATCAGCGCCAGCACCGCAACGCCGCCCATGATCATGAGGATCTTGTTGAGTACATTTGTCAGTGACACGAGAAACTTCATGCTGTCCTCCGTTGAAATACGCAGACCGTCGCACCGTTGGTGCGACTGGGACGACCGCTTCGCTAGGAAGACCGTCCGCCAAGGCGCGGACTACGAAGACCGCTTCCACCCTTGCGGGCACCTAGCGTGCTGGGAAGCAACTGCTAACATCGATGATTCTGATGTTGGGTCTTTTCCTCTTCCATCTTCCTCGTGACCCCGGACTCTGATCCGGGAGAACGATCTTCCCCCTTCGGGGACTTCGCCTCTTCCTAGTGAAGCGGTCCGGCTCGTTACTTAAACTGCTTTTCGTATTTTTCCTTGAGCTTGTAAAGCTCCGCGAGTACCTGTTCACCGGGTGTGCCCTGCGGGGTTACTCTCTTGACATACTCGTCCATCATCGGTTTGACGAGTTTCGGGATTTCAGCGTATTCCGCGGCAGGTAATTTGAGAACCTGGTGGTTATACTTCTCCTTTGACCATGCGAGTGCTTCCTTCACGTGGTCGTCCACGTACTTGCCGGTCCATTCCGCCTGCTCACGCCTCAGGTCATCCAGCACCTTCTTCACGTTTGCAGGCATTGCATTCCATTTATCCTTGTTCATCACAACGGCAAACGTCACCACGAAAAGGTTGGCTTCAGTCGCGTAAGGACAATATGCGGCAAAGTTGAAGTCTTTCAATATCTCCATCGAGGAGACGATGCCTTTTACCACGCCTTTCTGAATAGCCTCGGGTGTTTCAGACTGCGGCATGGCCACCGGAGTGCCGCCGAGACGGGTAATGACCTCTGCCCCGGTTCCGGAAACGCGAAGTTCCATCCCTTTGAGGTCTTTCAGGGATTTGACCGGGTTCTTCGTCATGAAGTCTGCGGGCGGGCAGGTAAAGAGCGTCAGAATCTTCACCTTGTCGAATTCCTTGGGATATTTCTCAACGATGTCATAAAGCGCTAAGCTCGCGGCCCTGGCGCTGTTGAATCCGACGGGAAGATCGACCGCCTCAGAGACCGGAAAGCGGCCCGGCTGGTAGCTCATTGCGAAGTTGCCGATGTCTGCGGTGCCGGTGATCACGCCGTCAAATATATTCTTGGCAGCCAGCAGCGTGCCTCCCGGGAAGGTCTTTACCGATACCGCATTGTTCGTTCTTTTTTCCACTTCTTTTGCCCATCTCTCCATTTGCACGCAGGGGAAGGTTGTGGCCGGAGGGAAGTTGGCGTAGGTCAGCGTTATTTTCTGCTGTGCGTCGGCTAGACGCGGCACCAACAGGCTCGCACCCACCAATAGACTGATCCCTAACATCACGACGAACATCTTCTTGATATACATGGCTAACCCCCTTTGCTTTAATCGGCCTCCCGGTGCCGTTCGATGTAGCGTGTCGACTAAAAAAAGACCATGGGCAGCCGGGAACCGCCCATGGTCTTTACCTGACCTGCTTCACGACTAAGAACGTGACCCTTATCATGTGCACTTCTATTCGCTGTCGTGAGCCCTGTGTCTCGGTACGCTCTTTTAACATAAGGAATTTTTTTCTGTCAAGCCTTCTTTCTCTTCAGCGCTTCCAGTACCTTGTCCGGTGTGATGGGAAAATCATTAATGTAAACGCCGATGGCGTTGCAAACGGCCGCCGCGTAGGCCTGTGCAGCCGACATGGCTATGGACATTGCTGCTTCTTTCGCGCCGTACGGACCGTTCGGATCAATTGTCTCCACAATGATGTTGTGTATCTTCGGCATGTCGCAGGCGAGCGGCAGTTTGTAGTCAAGCTGCGTGGGATTAAGGACCCGTCCACGGTCAAAGACATGGTACTCAGTGAGCATGCCTCCCTGGCCACCCATCGCCAGCCCCCCCTCAAACTGGCTCTCGATGATCTTCGGGTTCAGGGCGCGGCCAACGTCCTGGGCTGCCCACGTTTCGAGCACGGTCACCTGCCCCGTATCCGGGTCCACTTTTACTTCCACGATTGTTGTCCCGAATGAAAAAGCCTCTGAGAGCTGACCGGTTGGATTTTCCACCCATTCCCGTCTCGAATCAACCCTGGGCCAGTAAGCGCCTTCTCCGCTAATCGACTGACCGCGCGAAAGCCCCATGCGTACTACCTTGGTCAACGGCAGGCTCCGCTCCGGTTCTCCTTTAACCATGATCTTTCTGTCTTTCGCGATAAGGTCTTCCGGCTTTGCCTCCAGGGCCTTTGCCGCAATCACAAAAAGCTTCTTCTTTGCGTCCTGTGCCGCCAGCCGTACCGCGTTTCCGCCGACAAAGGTGGAGACCATGGAATAGGAACCGGGATCGCTCGGTGTAACTTCCGTATCAGCTGAGACGAGTTGCACGTCGTCGGATGAGAGCCCCAGTTCTTCTGCCGCAATCTGCACGAGCATAGTCTCGTTGCCCTGCCCGTTGTCCACCACACCCGAGATGACCGTGATGCCCCCGTCTTCATTAAACTTGACGAACGCCTCTGAGCCGCCCCTGATGCCCATCGGGAACCCGGTCTGGACAGAGTTACAGCCCACGCCGATACCATGGTACGGGGGAAGTTTTCCAAATTTCTCTTTCCAGCCTGCCGCCTCGGCTGACCGCTCGATCGTCTCGACCATACCACAGCTTCCCACGTATGACTTGGTCGGCGTGTAATCGCCCGGCTGACGGGCATTCCTGAGCCGCATGATCACAGGATCAATGTGCAGCTCTTCTCCCAGCATATCGAGCTGCAGATCCACCCCGCAGGCGAAGGCCCTGCCGTGGCAGCGATACATGCCCCGGATCGGTTTATTCGTGAAGACGCGATACCCGTTGTACCGCACATTCTCCATGCGGTAGGCCTGCTCCATACAGAGAAAAGGCACGCTGGTGGCGATAGGCCCGGTGCTTGAGTAAGCGCCGCCATCCATGTAACAGGTGATATCACGTGCCTGCACCCGTCCCTCGCGGTCCACGCCGGTCTTGATGATTGCTTTCATCGAATGGGCCTGGCGCGTTGCGATGGTGTTCTCTTCGCGGGTATAGACGATCTTGACCGGCTTGCCCGACTTCCGTGCAAGAAGCGCGCATATTACATCCGCCGGAGAGATCTCAGACCTTCCGCCGAATGCGCCTCCTATGGTGATCTTGCGCACCCGCACCTTGTTGAGGGGGATGCCGAAGACGTTTGCCAGAGGTTTCGACTTGAGATGCGGTCCGCCGTTGGGCATCCATATTTCCAGGCAGCCGCCATTGTCAAATTGCGCGACAACTGCGTAGGGTTCGGCCTGAAAATAGGATTCTTCGGGGGCGATAAAGGTATCCTCTCTGACGATGTATGATTCTTTGAAGCCCTTCTCCACGTCTCCCACGTCTATTTTTACGTGTATGTTGATGTTGCCTCGATAACCTTCGTGGAGGATTGGCGCGTCCGGTTTGAGCGCATCCTCTACGGTGAACACAGAGGGCAGCTCTTCATACTCGACTCTTATGAGGTCGAGCGCTTCCAGAGCCGTATCTTCATCAACCGCTGCAACCGCCGCGACCTCTTCGCCGATGAAACGGACCTTGTCCACAGGCAGAAAGCGCTGATCCTGCGTATAGCGGAAGACTCCCCACTTTTCGTCGGAACTGTCACGCCCGGTTACCACGGCCTTTACGCCTGGCAATTTAGAGGCGCGGGAGGTGTCTATGTGGACGATCTTTGCGTGAGTGTGGGGTGAGCGAAGCACTTTACCGAAGAGCATTCTGGGCAGCGCCAAGTCTGCCGAGAAGAGGGCCTGCCCCGTGGCCTTGGCGATGGCGTCGACCCGCTGCATCCCCTTGCCTATGAGCGAATATTCTGCCATAAGTTACCTCTGTGCTTCCGAGGCCGCCTTTATGGCCTCCACAATCTTCGTGTAGCCTGTGCAACGACATACATTGCCGGCAATCGCGCTGCGGATCTCCTCTTCCGTCGGATGGGGATTCTTGTCGAGCAGGGCCTTTGCAGTAAGGATCATCCCGGGGGTGCAGAAACCGCACTGTATAGCATAGTACTCCACGAAGGCGGCCTGGATGGGGTGGAGCTTGCCGCTTTCGGCCAGCCCCTCGATGGTGGTTATCTCCTTGTCTTCCGCGTCTGCCGCCAGCAGAAGACACGAGCGTATTGGCGCGCCTTCGAGCAGCACCGTACACGTGCCGCACGCGCCCTCATTACAACTCTGTTTTGTGCCGGTCAGGTGCAGCTCGTCTCTCAGCACTTCCGCGAGGGTGCGGTGCGGGTAAATGAAAAGTTCATACTCCTCTTTGTTGACGCGCAACCTCACTCTCTTCTTTTCTATAGTGGTGGGTAATGCCAAGGTCCGACCGCGAGCTTTTTTAGCGCTATGCTTCTGAGCCGCTGACGCGGCTGCTTTTTTCGTCCTGTGCTCCTGGGCACCTTTGGTGGCTGGCCTCGATACCTTTTTTTTAGCCCGTTGCGCTACACGTTTCGGGTCCTGCCGTGAAGCCTGCTTCGACGTCAGCTTTCCCGGTCGCTTCCCTTTTTGTGCCCTGTTGGATGGTTTCTTACGCTCTGCGCGCATGGTCCACCTCCCTCAGGCTGGCCAGCGCCTCACCCAGGGCTCTCGCCGTCATGACCGCAGCCAGTTCCCTCCTGTATGAGGCGGGCAGGATAAGATTATCCACTGCCTCCATTCCTTTGACCGCGAGGGACGCTGCCTGCTGCACGTCCACATCCGAAACATCTTCCGGCCGCTTCCCCTTGATCATGTTCGCCGCTTCCTGCGCGATCCTGGGTCCTGACCCGCAAGCACCCATAACTATGCGCGCTCGGTCAATTGTATCGTCCTTTCCCACCGTGAGAAATGCTGCGGCTGAAGCGAGCGGGTAATCGATGGAGCCCCGCATCGCGAATCTCCGGTAGGCGGAGGCCGTTCTTTGTGGGCTCACAGGGATGATGATCTCTGTGAGGAGCTCGCCCCGGCCGATGCTGAGTGGGTTTGTTCCCTTACCTGTGAAGAGTTCCTCTACGGGCAGTGTGCGGACGGCGCGACTATTCTGCAGCCTCACTTTTGCGCCAACAGCGATAAGGGCGGACGCGGTGTCGCCCTGATAGACGCTGAAGCAGCGATTGAGGCCGCGTGCAGCGTGGCAGGTTGCCCCGCCGAGCTTATAGCAAGGCCCCAGCCTTTTTCTTGGAAGCTCAGACTGGTTGTAATAGAGGCAGCGATTCTCCTGCAGCAGATTGCCCCCGAGTGTCGCCATGTTCCGGATCGCGGGAGCGGCAACATGGCGTGCCGCGTCGCTGACTGATTTGGATAGATGGGCTACAATCCTGGATTCGGCGAGATCGGTTAACGTCGTGGCCGCGCCGACCACCAGATCATCCTTTTTCTGTTTTATCCCACCGAGCCCCTTTACCTTCTTGAGACTCAAAATGCATGGTGGGGACAAGAGACGATGTTTCAAACGCCCGGTGATTTCAGTGCCTCCGGCGAGCACTCGAACCTTCTCTCCGTATGTGGTCATCAAGGAGAGCGCCTCCTTGAGTGTCGAGGGACCAAGGAGCTGGAAACGAGGAAGATTCATCAGTCCTCCTTCACGCGATCAGCTGACACCAAAAGTTGTTGACAAAGAAAGAACCCTTTCTCTATACTGCTCGTAGTATACAGTATACCGTATACCTTTTATCTACTAGGTATCATCCATGCGTGTCAATAAAAAAATGGCCCACGTGTTAATACTTACCAGCGTTCTCTCATTTAGTAAACAGAATTCTTTTGCAGGAGGATATCATGGACATGTTCAATGAACTGACGATGCTGTCGCTGGAACAGGCAACCGTCCTTCCATATCTGAGCTACAGGCTTGCAATGGATGGTATGCGGGTCATACGCCTGGAACATCCTGTGTATGGTGATCCCAACCGGATGATAGGCGAGAACCGGCTGGGCGAAGAGCGCATGAATACGTATTTCATGGCGATCAATGCGGGTAAGAAAGCCGTCACGCTGAACCTGGGCGAACCGCAGGGCCAGGAGATCCTGAAAGAATTGATCCGGAAAATGAAGGTTGACATTTTCGCGACAAATCAACTACCGAGGAACTACGAGAAGCTCGGCATAGATTACGCAACCCTGAAGTCCGTCAAGCCGGACATCATCTGGGTAGGGCTTACCGGCTTTGGCCCTGAGAGCAACGAAGCTGCCTACGACCCCATTTTGCAGGCGAGGGGCGGACTCATGGAGCTTACGGGCAATGCAGGCGAGGACCCCCAGGTGTTGGGCATTCCTCTGCCGGACATGGGGACCAGCGAGCACGCTTACGGCCAGATCATGAAGGCTCTGTTCAAACGGGCAAAGACCGGCGAGGGAACACGGATCGATCTTTCCATGTTCATGTCCACCACCTCGTGGCTCACTGTAGCAATAACCCTCACGAAGTCCTTCGGCCAGAAGATCACCAGACGGGGGAACACTCACGAGTTCTTTGCGCCGGTATCGGTGTATGAAACGAAGGATGGCTATGTCTACATAGCTCTCGGTAACGACCGCCAATGGGTTTCCTTTACCCAGCTGCCGGGATTCGAAGGGCTTGCAAAGCCAGAATATGAGAAGAACAGTGGCCGCATCAAAGATGTGAAGAACCTCAACAATCAGATTAATGAAGCCACCAAGAAAAAGACGACTGATGAGATGATCGAACTTTGCAACAAAGCAACGATAGCCATATCGAGAGTCAACACCATAGGGGAGGTGCTGGAAGACCCGTACGTGAAGGAATCCATGCTGAGCGCGCAGGATCCGAAAACCAAGACGCAGATATGGATGGCTCCCCCTCCTTACATGACTCCCTTCCTGAAGGCCTCAGACAAGAAGATGACCTTTCCTCCAAGATTTGGTGAGCACAACGAAGAGATTTATGGTGGTCTACTGGGTTACTCCAGCGAGACGCTGAAAGGGTTGAAGGAGAAGGGAATAATATAGGGGCGGGTTTGCGGCGGGAGGAACAAATGTGTTATTCATACAGCCAATGCCCGTTACGCGCGTACGAGCTGTACTAGCTATGCGCGTTGCGGGTTCTTCGCACAGGAGGAGCCTATGAATATTGTGGTGCTCGCCAAACAGGTTCCTGACCCTGAGGCCATCGTGGATATACGGGGCGACGGTACCGGGTTAGAGATCGAGCCGAAATTTGCCACCAACCTCTTTGACGAGTTTGCTATCGAAGAAGCCCTGCGCGTTCGTCAGAAACACGGCGGCAAGGTAAAAGTGATCACGCTGGGCGGGGCAAAGGCCACCGAAGTTTTGAGGACAGGCATTGCGATGGGTGCCGATGAGGCACTGCTTCTCGACGATCCCTCTCTTGCCGACGGTGACGGCTTCACCACTGCGCTGGCCCTGAGCAGAGCCATGGCAAAGGAACCCTTCGATCTCGTGCTCTGCGGCAAGCAGGCGACGGATGACGATCGGGGCGAAGTAGGTCCCATGGTGGCGCAACTACTGAACCTGCCCCACGTGGGCGGAATCACGAAGCTGGAAATTGCCGATGGAAAAGCCGTTGTTGAATCTCCCGTGGAAGGGCGCAAAGTAACGGTGGAGGTTTCGCTCCCCGCGGTTTTCACTGCTACCAAGGGATTGAATGAACCGCGGGTGCCCCTGATCACCGGTGTGATGAAAGCAATGAAGGTGCAGATTCCGAAAATGAGCGCACAGGATCTCGGGCTTTCTCAGGAGGAAACAGGGAAGGCCGGTTCAAAGGTGCGGATTGAACGGTATCGTGCCCCCAAGAAAAGGGCGGGCGTGCATCTAATCCCAGGGGACGCAAGAGAAGCGGCAGCCGAAGCAGTGCGCATCCTCTCTGACGAAGTGCGGGTCTTATAGGAGGCGCCATGGAGAAACTACTCATTTTCGTTGAGCCGAAAGGTGAACAGGCGCGAAAGGTTTCCATGGAGCTTCTGGGGCAAGGGCAGAAACTGAGGGCAGAAGGCTACGATGTGGAAGCTGTCGTTATGGGCAAGGCGTCCGATGCGCTCAAGCGGGAAGTTCTTCCTTGTGTGAGCAGATTGACCTGCGCCACGGACGCAGTCCTCGAGCACTACACTGCCGAAGGCTACGCGATGGCATTGGCCAACCTTGCCCGTTCTTTGAATCCAAAAATCATACTCGCGGGCGCGACGCAGATAGCGAGAGATTTTATGCCCCGCGTTGCGGTGATATTGGGCGCTGGCATTGCGTCAGATGCGACGGAAATCCACTGGAAGGAGGAGCCGCTGA
The DNA here is from genome assembly GCA_035541455.1 of Syntrophorhabdales bacterium. Classification (NCBI taxonomy): domain Bacteria; kingdom Pseudomonadati; phylum Thermodesulfobacteriota; class Syntrophorhabdia; order Syntrophorhabdales; species Syntrophorhabdales bacterium. Next base: position 23,567 of record DATKNH010000007.1, on the reverse strand, counting down.
AAGTCGTCCGTCCTGTGCAAGGTGGCAGGGCGCTCTCGGAAATCTCCTTTACCGCCTACCCGGCCATCGTCACAACCAGACCCAACGCCTTTCCCCTGGAAGCGCAAGCAGGCTCGCCGGGTGAGTTTGTGGAGAAAGATCTTGGGGTGTCTGCGACGGACGTGAAGGCTCGAGTAGTAAAGGTCGAAGAGGTGACAAAGGGCAAGGTGGACGTGACGGAAGCAGACATCATTGTCACCGGAGGACGCGGGATGAAAGCGCCTGAGAACTTCGCTTTGCTCGAGGAACTTGCAGGGCTGCTCGGCGGTGTGGTGGGTGCAACACGCTCCGTGGTCGACGCAAAATGGCGTGACCAGGAGGACCAAGTGGGGAAGAGCGGAAAGACGGTTTCGCCCAAGCTGTACGTAGCAGTCGGGCTTTCCGGAGCGATCCACCACATCATGGGCATGGATACTTCGAAAGTGATCCTTGCAATAAACAAAGACTCGAACGCAAACATTTTCAACTACGCGGATTACGGCATCGTCGGAGATCTTTTCGAAGTTCTTCCGGCGATCACCGAGGATATCAAAAAGAGGCTCGGCAAATAGATTTGCGAAGCGAGCCCGTGAAAGTATAACAGATGGCGGAAGAGAAACTGGACGCGGTGGTAGTCGGGGGAGGTCTTGCAGGCCTGGCAGCCGCATACCGCCTGGCCGAGGCAGGGAAACAGGTCCTCCTGCTGGAGCGCGGTGATGCGCCCGGCAGCAAGAATGTGACTGGCGGCCGCATCTACGTCGAGCCTATCAAGGCCTTTCTTCCTTCAATTGTTGACGAGGCTCCCTTTGAACGCCACGTAGTCAAAGAGATGATCACGGTCGTTGATGAGGAAAGTTCCGTGCAGTTGGAATACGCTAGAGACGCCTGGCGCAAGGCACCTTACATGAGCTACACGGTGCTGCGCGCCAGCCTCGACAAGTGGTTTTCCGAAAAGGTTGCAGAGAAGGGCGGCTTTGTAATCCCCAACAGGAAGGTTGACGATCTCCTCTGGGAGGACGGCCGGGTAGCAGGTGTGAAAGCAGGAGGCGAAGAGATCGGGGCGCACATCGTCATTGCAGCCGACGGCGCGCTCTCATTCCTTGCGGAGAAGGCGGGGCTGCGCACGCCGCTAAAGCCTGCCAATTATGCCCTTGCCATGAAAGAAATACACAAGCTGGATGAGGAACGCATAGAGGAACGTTTTGGAGTGGAGAAAGGTGAGGGCGCGGCTAACCTCTTTGTCGGAGCATTGACAAAAGGTATGTTCGGTGGAGGATTTCTCTATACCAACAGGGATACCCTGTCACTCGGCATTGTGGTCGGCATTGACGCGCTCATGCAGAAACGTCCGCAGATAGAGGCATACCGGCTGATGGATGAATTCAAAGCCCGGCCCGAGGTTGCCCGCTGGATACAGGGCGGCGAAATGAAGGAGTATGCTGCCCACATCATCTCGGAGGCTGGTATAGGCGGCATTTCAAAGCTCTACACGGACGGCATGCTCGTAGCCGGGGATGCGGCCGGGTTTGCTCTCAACATGGGGATCACGGTACGGGGGATGGAGTTTGCGGTTGCTTCAGGCGTAATCGCGGCTGAAGTAGCCACAGATGCCCTCAACAAAGGTGATATTTCAAAAAGATATCTTGCGGAGTATGAAAAGAGGCTCGCATCAAGTTTCGTGCTGCGCGACCTGGAAACGTTCCGCCATTCAAAGGAGGTACTGGAGAACCCCCGTCTTTTCAACGTGTACCCCAAGTTTCTGTCGAGTCTTCTGAATGTGCTGTTTACCGTATCAGACACGCCCAAGAAAAATCTCTACAGGAGCGCCATGACTCTGGCGAAACAATACATCCTCAACTGGGAAGGCATGAAAGACTTCTGGAGCTTGAGGAAGCTGTGAGTGAGACAGGAAAAAGATAAGACAGGTCAAGGTTGTGAGGTAGGACTGACACTATGAAGATAGAAGAGAAGATCGCCTGCAATGCGATCAAGAATGACAAAGAGAGCCATATAAAACTTACACAAAACGTCTGCAAAGCCTGCAAGGAGCGTTTTTGCATCTATGCGTGTCCCGGGCACCTCTATTCGTTGAGTGAAGAAACAGGAGAGATGGTTGTAGAGTACGCTGGTTGCCTTGAATGCGGCACCTGCAGGATTGCCTGCGTGTATGGCTCTGTCGCTTGGGAATATCCGGGCGGCGAGTATGGTGTGCAGTACAGGTACGGATAAGACAGCCACAAGGATGCAGGATGAAGGCACAAGGAAGAGTGCCTGATTTTCCCTTGAACCTAGGGTGGAGCGCGGCCGTGCAGAGAGACACCAAGCCGAAGTCAGTCAAACCTCTTAAGGGTATCAGGCCTGTCGGTAAACCCCGGTCGGTGGGGGACGCTGTGTATGACGCACTGAAAACCGCTATCACCAAGGGTGATCTTTCTCCCGGGCAACGCCTCATCGAACGACAGCTCTCCACGCAGTTGCGTACAAGCCGCATTCCCATCAGGGAAGCCATAAAGAAGCTCGAGAAAGATGGTCTCGTCGAGAAACTTCTCAAAAGAGGGTTTATCGTAAAAAGCGTAACAGAAGCGGAGATAGAGGAGACCTTTGGTATCAGGGCGGTGCTGGAGAGTTACGCTGCATATCTTGCCACCGGCAGAGTGACGGATGCTCTGATGAAACGGCTAGAGCGCACTGTGCAGGTGTACCGAGAGGCTCTCACGGCAAAGAACGTAGAGCAGATGATGGCTGCTAATGCTCAGTTCCACGAAGCTATCTATAAAGCATCGGGAAGTGAGAAGCTCTATACCCTCATCAACAACTTCAGAGATTATATCTCCCGTTACCGCAAGACCCTCCTTACTACCCACGAGTTTGCAAAGGTCTCTCTGGAAGACCACGTGCGCATGCTCGAAGCGATGCGCGACGGCAACAAGGAGAAAGTGGAAGAGTTGGTGAAGAAGCATATTCTGCGCGGCAAGGCCATCATCGCGGGGGAAATGAAAGCAGGAAGACTTGTATAGGACAGGAAAAAGATAAAGAAGGTTAAGGCTGAGGTTGAGAGAAGACAACGCATATCCGTTGTTGCATCGCTTAATCTTGACCTCAACCTTAACCTAGTGGCTTGGGAGGAACAGATGGCGGACAAGTATTACCGTCTCGGCTGTGACATAGGCGGCACATTCACCGATTTCGTTCTGCTTAACGATCAAACGGGAGAGATAAAGACCGGCAAGTGTCTGACCACGCCGCAAGACCCCTCCGATGCCGTCGAGGAAGGCATAAGAGTTCTGGAGAAAAGCACGCCCGACTTTGTCGGGAGCCTCGACGAACTGATACACGGCACGACTCTTGTCATCAATTCGATCATCGAGAGAAAGGGCGCGAGGACCGGGCTTATCACTACCAGGGGTTTTAAGGATGTTCTCGAAATAGGCCGTGAGATACGTTACGCGCCCTACGATGTCTTCGCAGAATTTCCAACGCCTCTGATCCCCAGAAGATACCGGATCGAGGTTGATGAGCGGGTCCGCAGCGACGGCACTGTGCTGAAGCCTCTCGACAAAGAAGAAGCGGGGAAAGCAGTTCGGTCCCTTGTTGCCATGGGTGTCGAATCGATTGCCGTCTGTCTCATCAATTCCTTTGAAAACCCCGCACATGAACTGATGCTGGAAGAGATTATCATGCGCGATGCACCTGGAGTATCGGTCTCCATCTCCTACCGCGTTCTTCCACAGATAAAAGAATACGAGAGAACGAGCACCACTGTCACCAACGCGTACGTCAAGCCGCTCACGGGAAGGTACCTCTCGAAGCTTGCCGGCCGGCTGGCCTCGATCGGCTTTAAGGGTAAGTTGTTTATCATGCTTTCCAGCGGCGGCGTCACTTCTGTTGAAACCGCAGCCGAGTTCCCGGTCAGGATTATCGAGTCGGGCCCGACTGCGGCGGTGATCGCGGGGCAATACTATGGCAAGCACTTCAGCATCCCGGAGATGTTCTGTTTTGACATGGGAGGCACAACGGCCAAGTCGTGCCTTATCCAGAAAGGTATCGCAGGCGTTGTGCCGACATTCGAGGTGGGGCGTGTCCAGAGATTCATGAAGGGAAGCGGCCTCACTATCCAGGTGCCGGTCGTCGACCTGATGGAAATCGGCGCCGGAGGCGGCAGCGTAGCGAAGGTGAGTAAGATGGGCACGCTCCAGGTCGGGCCCGAAAGCTCCGGAGCGGCGCCCGGACCGATCTGTTACGGAAGGGGAGGCGCCGATCCCTGCGTGACTGATGCGGATCTCTTGCTGGGATACCTGGACCCTGACTATTTTCTCGGCGGCGAGATGAAACTGGACATCGAAGGGGCGCGGCGCGGTGTCGAGGAGAAGATTGCGAAGCCTCTGGGAGTCTCCTTCATTCAGGCCATATGGGGCATCCACGATCTCATCAACGAGACCATGGCAGCCGCAGCGAAAACGCATATCGCGGAAAAAGGCGGCAATCCAAAGATCGTTACCATTGCAGCGTTCGGCGGCGCAGGGCCGGTGCATGCATTCGGACTTGCAAGGAAGCTGGGCTCGCCCCGTTTACTTGTGCCGCCAAATGCGGGTGTCGGTTCCGCTCTCGGTTTTTTCACGGCGCCCAGAGCATTCGATCTTCTGCGGAGCCACAAGGTTTCTCTGACGAAAGCGGACTTTGGTGAGATCGAACGTATTTTCGGCGAACTGGAGGCCGAGGCAGGCAAGATACTGGAAAAGGAAGCCGGCAGAGAGACCATCCGCTACGAACGCTCTCTGGATATGCGGTTTGTGGGGCAGGGCTCGGAAGTGAACGTGCCTCTTCCCGCAGGAGGCTTCACGAAAATGGCGAAGGGGGATGTCCGGCGGGCCTTTGACGAGATCTACGAGAAACTCTACGGCCGTACGTATCCCGATTCTGAGGCGGAGTTCATCAATTTCAAGGTGAGAGCCACTCTCCCCGAGAGGCTCCTCCAGTTACCGAAGCTGGATGGCGGCAGCGGGCGGTCCGTTGATGCGGCTGTAAAAGGGAAGCGGCCCGCTTACTCGCCGATGGCGAGGGATTTCATTCCCTATACCGTCTACGATCGCTACAAACTTTTTCCCGGCGCACGCTTCTCGGGTCCGGCTATTATCGAGGAGCGGGAATCAACGCTCATCGTGGGTGAAGATGCGAGTGTATCCACGGACGACTTCGGTTTCCTGTGGATTGATATGAAGGGAGCATAAACATGGGGCGCACCTTTGACCCGATCACATTGGAGATTCTCTGGCGGAGACTCATATCTATTGTCGACGAGGCTGATTCGAGCGTTGCCCGTACGGCCTTCTCCAGCCTGCTTCGGGATGCGCACGACTACACGTGCATGTTCACAGACCGGAAGGGCAGGGAACTGGCGCAGGGAAGTTTTGCAACTCCCGGCCAGTCAGGAGCGATGGCGCTCGGGGTGAAGAACCTGGTCAACAGTTTTCCTGCGGATTACTACCAGCCCGGAGATGTTTTTATCACGAACGACCCGTGGGCACTGGCAGGTCATCTGAATGACGTCTGCGTGTGGAGCCCAATATTCCACGAAGGACAGTTGGTTGCCTTCACTGCATGCGTTTTTCATCATTCTGACATCGGCGGCCGTGTCTCCTCGGACAATCACGACGTGTTTGAGGAGGGGCTCTTCATCCCGCTGGTGAAACTCTATGACAAGGGGGTCCTTAATCAGTCTGTTCTGGATATGATCCGGTGGAATGTGCGGACGCCGGACGAAGTGGTCGGCGACATCCGCTCCCAGATCGCAGCCAACCACGTGTGCGCTGAGAAGATATGCCAGATGCTCAAAGAGAGCGGGCTCGACAGCCTCGATGACCTTGCGGACCAGGTCATTGCCTTGACTGAAAAAAGCATTAGGGAAGAAATTGAGAAGGTCCCGGATGGCATCTACCGCGCCAGGGGCATTATTGAGCAGATGAAGGGTGACGATCTGGTCATTCACGCAGCGGTCGAAGTAAAGGGAAGCGATGTGCTCGTGGACCTTGCGGGTTCTTCAGGACAGGTCAACTGGGGCGGCAATGTCGTTTTCAATTTCACGTATGCTTACGTATTCATGGCTATCAAGAGCATGTTTGCAGCGGACATTCCCAATAATGAAGGCTGTGCACGGCCGATCCGGCTCACGGCACCTGAGGGCAGTGTTGTGAACTGCAAATTTCCTGCTGCCGTGGCTGCGCGTATGGGCATCGGTCACTTTATGACTGAGGTCATCTACCGTGCCCTGGCCAATGTTGTTCCCGGTAAGGTAATCGCCGGCTCAGGCGGTACACCGGCAGCGATGAACGTGTTTTACGGGAAAAGAAAAGATGCGAGGCCATGGCACTCGGTTATCATCAGAGGGGGCGGCATGGGGGCAGGTGCTGCCAACGACGGAAACTACGTCTACATTTTCCCGGCCAATGGCGCCAACACACCGGTGGAGATATTTGAAAGTGACACACCCCTCATTGTCGAAAAGAGAGAACTCGTCATCGATTCCGGCGGTCCCGGCAAAATGAAAGGCGGGCTCGGCAAAAGAGAGCTCTTCCGGATACCGGACGATCAGTATGCACCGATGGCACCTGTCAACCTGGGAATCCAGGCCGGCAGGTATGTCTATCCAGCGGAAGGCCTCTTCGGAGGGAAAGAGGGCTCGAAAGCGCAATTTCTCGTCAATGGAACACAGGGGAACCCATACGGCTTGACCCAGCTGAAGCCGGGCGATATCGTCACCATTGATGCTCCCGGCGGCGGCGGTCACGGCGACCCCTTTGAGCGTGAGGCCGAGATGGTGCGGCAGGATGTGATGGAGGGTTACGTCAGTCTTGAACGTGCAAGGAACGACTACGGTGTGGTGCTCAAGCCAGCGACCTATGAAGTGGACGTGGAACAAACTAGAAGGGTAAGAGGATCGAAGGGTGGAAAATAAAATTCTAAATCCGAATATCGAAACTCTAAACAAATCCAAAATCAGAATGTTCAAAAAGGAGCGTCGAAAGCGTCTTCAATTTTGGTCGTTTGATATTGTTTAGAATTTAGGATTTCGACATCAGGATTTCCTGGCAGGAGGAATTATGGCTAAGACATTTATGCCGAGTGTGAAAACGAAAGAGGAGCTGGAGGCGCTCCAGTTGAAAGGCCTCAAATGGACAGTAAAACACGCGTACAACGGCTCGCCTTTCTACAGGCGCAAGTTCGAAGAGACAGGCGTCAAGCCTGCGCAGATCAAGACTATGGACGACATCAGGCGTCTTCCATTCACGACCGCAGACGACCTGAAAGCCGGCTATCCTTTCCCGTTGCTCAGCGTGCCCATGGAAAAGGTAGTGAGAATCCATGCATCCAGCGGCACTACAGGCAAGAGAAAGGTGCTCGCCTATTCTGCCAAGGACATTGATGACTGGGCGAACTTTTTTGCCCGCTGTTACGAAATGGCTGGATTGACCCAACTCGACCGCGTGCAGATAGCGGTGGGTTACGGATTGTGGACAGCAGGAGCGGGCTTCCAGGCAGGCGTGGAGCGTCTAGGCGCCATGGCGATACCGATAGGCCCCGGAAGCCTTGACATGCAGACTGAATTCCTCGTTGATTTTCAAACCACGGTACTCTGCTGCACTGCTTCCATGGGTCTTCTCATGGCAGAAGAAGTGGAGAAGAGAGGCATACGCGATCAGATCAATCTCCAGAAGGTGATCTTCGGGTCTGAGCGAAGCAGCGATGCGATGCGAGCGCGAATACGCGATCTGCTCGGGGTGGAACATATATTCGATATTCCCGGCATGACCGAGCTCTATGGACCGGGAACAGGCCTCGACTGTGTTCATCACACGGGCATTCACTACTGGGCAGACTATTTCATTGTGGAGTTCCTCGATCCTGAGACGCTCGAGCCTGTGCCTGAAGGCGAGATTGGAGAGATGGTAGTGACAACGCTCAGAAAAGAGGCGGCTCCGCTGGTGCGCTACCGGACGAGAGATCTGACACGGGCCATTGCGAGTGACTGTCCGTGCGGCTCCATACTCCCGCGCCATGACCGGTTCCTGGGGCGATCGGATGACATGTTCATTTTCCGGGCAGTCAATGTGTACCCCGGCCAGGTTGACCACGTGCTCTCGCGCATCGAGGGAATAGGCAGCGAATACCAGATTCATCTCGACCGGCGCGCAGACGGCAAAGATTATATGCTTGTTAGAGTCGAAAGAGCCATCGGCTGCCCTGCAGACAGGGATGAACAGTGCAAGATTACGATCCAGAAAGGAATAAAGAACAACATATTTGTCAGCTGTGATTGTGAAATAGTCAACCACGGCGAATTGCCGCGGTCGGAAAGAAAAACAAAACGAGTGTTTGACAAGAGAGACTAGGATTGACATTACGGGGTGAAATTTGTCTGAAATCCTAATCTCTAATATCGAGATTCTAAACAATTTCAAAGACCCCAATCCTCGAAAAGGGAAGCCGTCACTCTTTGAAATTTGGGTAATTAGGATACTGTTTGGGATTTAGAAATTGGATATTCGGATTTAAAAGGGAGGTTCTCATGCTTAGCTACGACTACCACAAGCCTGATTCCTTAAAGGAAGCCCTGGAACTGATGGTGCAATACAAGAATGAAGCGGCCTTTATAGCAGGGGGCACCGATGTCATGGTGCAGATAGAACAGAGAAAGCTGAAACCAAAGGCGCTCATATCGTTGCGCAACATCGCCGAGCTCAAGAGGAGCGATGTGACTGGCATAGGCGGCGGTGTTACCCACCGGCAGCTGCAGAACGATCCGATTGTCCAGAAAGAGCTATCGGCCCTTCATGATGCGGTGTGCAATCTCGGTTCCACCCAAATACGCAATGTTGCCACGATCGGCGGAAACATCTGTACGGCAGCGCCATCAGCAGATACAGCGTGCCCGCTTCTGGTGCTCGATGCCAGGGTAGTTCTGGTGAGTGCAACCGGCGAACGTGAAATCGATCTTGACGAGTTCTTTGTAGGGCCGGGCAAAACAGCCTTACAGAAGGGCGAGATCCTCAAGGAGTTCAGGATCAGGCGTTTTAACGAGAAAACAGGATCGGTATACATAAAACATACCCGGCGGGCCGCGATGGATCTTCCGATTATCGGAGTCGCGGTGCGCATCAGTCTCAACCGCAACGATGTCAAATGCAGAGACGCGCTTTGCGCCACCGAGCCTATATCAAAGATCATGGGGTATTTCGAGAACGAGGAGCTGAAGTGTGAAGATGCACGCATTGCCATGGGTGTTGTGGCGCCACGGCCGATCCGGGCCAAGCAGGCTGAAGCGTCACTCACGGGAAAGGTGCTCTCCGAAAAACTCGTTGCAGAAATAGGCGAGATTGCGGCTTCAGAGTCGTCTCCGAGGGACAGCGTCAGGGGGGAAGCGTGGTATCGGCGGGAAATGGTGCAGGTACTCGTGCGAAGGGGTATCATGAAGGCGATTGAGCGCGTGGTGAGACCGGAGGCAGTTTTTTATCCGGAGAGGCTGTGGTGAAGAAAGCAGGGTCACGGGACGAGGAAATCCAGAGAGGCGGGGCATGGGTCACGGGTCGCGAAAATCTCACAGAAGGATATCAAGAAGCAAGTCCAGAGACTGTGATCTGTTTCTTGTGTCTTTCCGTGACCCATGCCCCGTGACCCATGACCCTAAACCTAAGGAGTCAACATGAAAAGAGAGATGCAATTCACGTTGAATGGAGAACAGGTGAAAGTGGAGGTCGAGCCTACGTGGACGTTACTCTATCTGCTGCGTGAAAAGCTCGAGCTGACAGGCACAAAGCTCGGCTGCGGCTACGGCGAATGCGGCGCCTGCACGGTGATCATGGACGGCCGGGCAGTGAATGCCTGCCTGGTGCCTGTTCTCGAGGCGGAAGGAACGAGCGTGACCAGCATAGAAGGACTGGCAGAGCCCAGCGGGCAACTGCATCCTCTGCAAAAGGCCTTCATAGACCACGGGGCTGTCCAGTGCGGTTTCTGCACGCCAGGTATGATCATGTCTGCGAAAGCACTCCTCGACGAGAAGCAGAGCCCTACAGAGGATGAAATAAAAGAAAGCATCGCAGGTAACCTGTGCAGGTGTACCGGCTACGTGAAGATCATAGAAGCAGTTAAAGCTGCAGCGACGGAACAAAGATAGTATGAAAAGAGCTTCATCAGGCATGAACCAGTCGTCTAGAGCCCTTAGTGAGCACGGCTCGCGAGAGGGGGAGGCTCCAAGTGGCTTTGCAACTGGAGGGGGCGACGTGAGCCCCATTAAATAGCAGGGAGGTAGCTGCCATGGCGGAACTGACATTCGTTGGCAAACCGATACCAAAAAAAGATGCGCCGGCAAAAGTTGTGGGCGAAGCCGGCTACATACAAGACCTCAAAGTGCCGGGAATGCTCCACGGAAAGATACTCTACAGCACGCATCCACACGCGAAGATAACGCGTCTGGATACTTCAAAAGCTGAAAAACTTGCCGGTGTGAAAGCCGTGCTCACGGGCTCGACTATCCCTGCTTTCAAATTTGGCGTGTACAAGGATAACCCGCCGCTCAAGGTCGGCAAAGTCTGTTCGCTCAGGGACGAGATAGCTGCCGTGGCAGCGGTGAGCCCCGAAGTTGCGCAGGAGGCCCTGGACCTGATCGAAGTGGAATACGAAGAACTGCCTGCCATATTCGATCCGATTGAAGCCATGAAGGAAGGCGCGCCTCTCATTCACGAGGAGCATAAGACCAATGTGCTGAAGATGCCGTGGAAGCTCATCGTGGGTGATATCGATGCAGCGAAAAAGGAGTCGGCGTATGTGGTGGAGGATACGTACCGCACACAGTGGGTCACTCATTGCTGCCTCAGCGCGAGCGGATGTATCGCGAGTTTCGACGTAAATAATAATCTTACGCTATACAGCAACACGCAAATCCCGTATCTGGCGCAGAAAGATTTCATGGGAGCACTGGGCACTTTCGGGCTGAAGAATAAACGCGTCCGCATTCTGCAGAGCACCATCGGCGGCGGCTTCGGCAGCAAGCTCGATACCTATGCCTACGAGTACATAGCCATTCTGCTCGCACTGAAAGTGCGCAAACCAGTGAAAATAGTGTTCGGCCGCGAGGAAGAATTCTTCGCGACATCGCCCCGCCAGTGTACCATCACGAAGATATCGCAGGGCTGCGACAAGAACGGCAAGCTCCTTTTCAGAGACATGGAGATGATTCTTGACAACGGAGCTTACACGTCGTGGGGTGCAACGACGCCGTCAGTGATGATGCTGCCCATTTCCTCGCTCTACAAAGTGCCGAATGTGAAGTACATAGCCAAGTGCGTCTACACGAATAACACCTATAGCCAGGCCATGCGTGGTTACGGGAACCCGCAGGCTACGTTCGCGATAGAATGCTCGCTGGAGCAGTTGGCTGAAGCTGCAGGCATCGATCCCTATGAATTCAGGTTGATGAATGCAAATGAGCCGGGAGAGATCACGCCTCAGAAATTCAAGATCACCACCTGCGGTGTAAGGGAGTGCATGGAGGCGGTCAAGGGCCGTCTTGGCTGGACAGGCAAACGCAAGCAGAAGGAGGGGCGCGGCTTCGGTATGGCCGCACTCGTGCACGTGGGTGGCGGCGCGCGAGTCTACAACTCGGATGGTTGCGGGACTATCATCAAAATAGATGATTTCGGTAAAGTCGATGTATTCACGGGCTCATCAGAGATCGGCCAGGGCTCGGACACGGTCGTGGCGCAGATTGTAGCCGAAGTTCTCGGTGTTCCCATCGAAGACATTAATGTAATCAACAACGACACAGATGTTTGCCCCTGGGATGTGGGTGTACACGCGTCAAGGACGACCTTCGTTGCGGGTAATGCTGCGCTTGGAGCAGCGAATAAGCTCAGAGAGCAGATACTTGATCTGGCTGCGGCGACTCTGAATGAAGACCCGAGTGCGCTCGACATAAAGAACGGCACGATCTTCTCGCGGCGCGACAAAGAAAAGAATATCTCCCTCGGGAAAATTTTGAGATCGGCTCACTACTCAGCGGGCGGCAGAGTGCTCATGGCAGAATATTTTTACGATCCGCCTAATGAAAATTTCGATAAGGAGTTCAAGGGAAACCTCTCGGTTGCCTACGCATACGGCGCGCATGGCGTCGAAGTCGAGGTGGACAAAGAGACGGGGCAGGTCAAGATTATCAAGTACGTGGCGGCCCATGACGTGGGCAAGGCCATAAACCCCATGCTGCTTGAAGGGCAGATTTACGGCGGTGGCGTGATGGGGCTCGGGTATGCGCTGAGCGAGAACATGGTCTACAAGAACGGAAAGATAATGAACCCGAATTTCCTCGACTATAAACTGCTCACCGCCAAGGATATCCCACCCGTCGAAGCAGTCATTGTTGAGACGGATGAACAGGCAGGCCCCTTCGGTGCAAAAGGTATCGGTGAACCGGGTCTTGTTCCGACAGCGCCCGCGATAGCCAATGCAATCTATGACGCGGTGGGCATCAGAATGAAGGATCTGCCGATCACGCCGGAGAAAGTGCTGAAGGCGCTGAAAGAAAAGGGGTGAGAGGCAATAGGCGCATGCTTCCTCTGTCAGGGAAAAGAGTCAGGCTTTTGCTGGCTGATTCTTTTCCCTCAACCGACCAACACTGAAATTCACTCCAATAACCCAGCCCCTACATGGACACTGTTTCGGCCCAAATCTTGCATAAATTCTCGTAATATCGCAACCGAAGGGGTTAAGAAGACGACTGTTTCGGCCGATGAATATTTACTAACGAAAAAGGCGGGCGGGATGGAACAAAGAGCACAAGCAATGCAGGAGCTTTCGATTTATTCGATAGAGGGGGACACCCCCGACATGCTCAAGCAGCTTGCTAAGGAACATTGGGCCAAGTATCGGCCCAAAATGTACCAGAGATTGCAGACGAGCGGGGTTCTTGAGGATCTGCTTGAGCGTGCAGTCGAATTTACGCGCGAAGATATGCGCCACCTCGAAAAGCAGCTCAGACAGCAAGGCTACACTGAGGTGGAGGCGCGTGAACAGGCCTGGCAGGAGTTGAGAGCCAAATGGATCCTTCTCCCAAAGGAAAAGTAAAGGCTTAGCTCCCTCTCATTAGTTCCGTTGATTCAATAAATTCGATGTCTTCTGTCAATTCTACACGTATGCCGTATAAGCTGCAGTTCTGAACGAATTGCAACCTGTCAAGCTGGTAACGCTATCGATTAGCACGTACCGCAAGCGAGGTTGCGTCTTGCGGCGCTGCGTATTCTCCTTGACAAGCAAAACCCCTCCATGGCATACATGCAAAACGTCATCACACCCGAAGATTGTGAAACGTCATAAATGCGGCAACGAGGAGGTACACTGTTATGGGCATGCTGAGGTTTACGTTCGCCTGTTCTTCTTATGATCGCATGCAGGCTCTGTTGAACGGAACTATTGTCCCGGAAGGGCTGGATTTCAATTTCATCCCGCTGGAGGTGGAGGAGATCTTCTGGCGGCAGCTGAGGCATCAGGAATTTGACGCCTGTGAAATCTCGTTTTCATCGTACATGATGTCCAAGTCCCGTGGAGATGAACGGTTCATTGCAATCCCTGTCTTTACATCGAGGATGTTCCGTCACTCGTCTGCCTACATCAATGTGAACAAGGGAATCAAGAGCCCCGCTGACCTGAAAGGTAAAACGGTAGGTGTTCCTGAATATCAGATAACTGCGGCTGTGTGGTTGAGGGGTCTCCTGCAGCACGAATATGGAGTTCACCCGAGGGATGTCCATTGGCGGAGTGGAGGGGAAGAAACGCCGGGTCGCGTGGAGAAAGTGAAACTGGAATTGCCGCCTGATATTGACTATCAATCGATCCCCGCCGACAAAACACTTTCCCGCATGCTCGATGAAGGAGAGATTGACGCCCTTCTCACTGCAAGAGCTCCTTCCTCATTTACTTCAGGATCACCCAACGTGAAGCGTCTCTTTGACCGGTACTGGGAAGCAGAAGAGGAGTACTTCCGAAGAACGGGCATTTTTCCCATTATGCATGCTGTTGCAATAAAGAGAAGCGTCTATGACCAAAACCCGTGGGTCGCCATGTCTCTGTATAAGGCGCTTCTTGCTTCTAAAAGCATGACTCTGAAGAATCTTCAGCACACATTTGCCCTCCATGCCACGCTGCCCTGGCTGGTGCGCCATGTGGACGAAACGAGAAAGGTGATGGGCGATGACTGGTGGCCATATGGCATCGAGAAAAACAGAAAGGCCATCGAGGCGCTCTGCCAGTATTCCTTTGAACAGGGTTTGTCTGCGCGGAAGATGACCATAGAAGATCTGTTTGCGCCGGAGACATTCGACGAATTCAAGATCTGAGCCCCGGCGCCATTCAAGCGTATACCTTCGTTGCCCTTCAACCTGTTATTGCTCAGCGCACCGCAGTACGCCTGCGCATCCCAGGCCTCGGCGCGCCTCGGTCTCCATCTTGACTGGTGCTGGGGCTTGGTCCGTCATAGGTTGAGCAAATGTCCGTTCTCATCAAGCCAGGCCTTCCGTTCCTTATAGTCGGGCATGAAGGACTCAAGATCCGTCCAGAATTTCCGGGAATGATTCTTCTCTCTGATGTGAAGAAGCTCGTGAGCAACCACGTAGTCGATAAAGGTGTCGGCCGCCATGACAAGCTTCCAATTGAAGGAGAGACGATTATCCGGCGAGCAGGAGCCCCACTGAGTGCGGGCGGTCATAAGGCGGATTTCCTGTGGCACGAGGTTGAGTCTGCGGCCAAACTCGCGAACCCGTTCCGTGATTTTCTGCAAGGCCATTTTCTTGTACCATCTGACGAAGATTTCTCGCGCCTTGGCTGCATGGTTCCATGGCAAAGAGAATCCATCCGGACAGAAAGAGAGGGTGGGGGCTTTGCCGGTCACGTCCAGGTAGATTAGTGGATAGGATTTACCAAGGAACAGGAATTCCTCACCCGGCAGAAAGCGTTTCGGCTTGCACATGCTTTGTATGGTCAGCCGTTCGGCCAGCTTCCTGGCAACCCATGCTTTGTTCTGCTCGAAGAAGCTTTCTATATCGCATGTGGCAGTGCGCAGCGGCACCCTCATGACTACCCTTCCGTGCCGGTCAATTCGCAAGGACATCGTTCTTCTGCGTTGCCTACTCCTCACCACTAGATAGTCAGTGACGCTAGAGGCCTCTTCCTGCTGGCTGAAAGGCTGATTCTTCTGCGGCATTCTTGCTCTAATCTTTTCTTCAGAGTCCAATTTCTGCCGCGATACCTTTCATCGCGTCAAGGCTGAGCTGCACAAATTCCTCCAGGGGCAGACCGATAGTCTCACACTCCATGATGATATCTCTATTGACTGACGCCGCAAACGCCTTCTCCTTCATTCTTTTCGTTATCGATTTGGGTTTGACGCTCTCCAGCTTTTTGTCCGGATAGACGAGCGCGGTAGCCACTATCAGTCCTGTAATGGTCTCGCCTGCAGCGAGAGCGTGCTGGATCTGGGTTGCCCGTTTTTTCCCTGTAAATGTCTCATTATGCATGGCGACGGCGTCAATGATTTCTTCATCGACATCTCGCGCTCTCAGGATCTTTTCTGCTTCCTTGCCGTGGACCTTCAGGTCGGCGTTACTGAGTTCCACGTCGAGGTCATGCAGCAGCCCTGCCAGAGCCCACCGCTCTTCGTCACCACCCAGTTTTCGGGCTAATGCCCTCATCACTGCTTCAGTGGCATAGCAGTGGTTCAGCATACGTTCGTTCTTGACGTACGTCTGAAGAAGTTGGATCGCCTCCTGCCTTGTCATGAGTGTTTGCCTCCCTCAGATGCAGTTCCCTACCCATACCCGCACGCGGGTACCCGGCTTGCCCGTGGGAATCTATTGGCGCATCTGCTTCTGGCTGCAGGCCAGGTTCTTTGGGACAAATGTCTTCCTGCGGTTGCAGTACACAGCGATAAAAGTCCGGCAGCTTCCAGAGCCGTCGAGCGCTCCATCTTTCGGCAATTCGGCATATTTGCACATGAGGTCACAGAACCCTGTTATAGAGCTCTTTGAGGCCTTTTTCACGGCAACATCCTATCGGGCATTGATTCCTTTGTCAACTCAATCCCTGAGTGCTGAACTCACGCAAGCTGCATAAACGCAATGATACTTGACCTAAATCAAAGCGAAAGCCGGAAGGAAGGTGTATAGTAACAAAGGAAGGCTATGGATAGGAATAGAATTTCCCCGAAGGAAAAATCCGACATCAGCACATTGATGCGCTTTGTCGCAATCTATTGCCGTGAGCACCACCAGGGGGAAAAGGCTCCTTTTTCACTGAAGCAGTTTGACATCAAGCAGATTACGAAAAGAGATATCCCTGTCTGTCCGGAGTGCAGAAGACTCCTCGCCTACGGTATAGGCATGCGCCTTGCCTGCCCGCATGATCCAAAGCCCATGTGTAAAAAGTGCGAAAGCCAGTGCTACAAGGGAGAGTATAAGACCCAAATCAAGGAGATCATGAAGTTCTCGGGAATCTATTTGGTCAAACATGGGCGCATCGATTTGCTCTATCACTATTTCAGGTAACTTCGGACAAGACTGCTCCACTCGACCGCGCCCACCGTCTCAAGCCCCTCTTTTTTGTCTCGGGCCGGTTGCTGCGCTATACTAACCAAAACAGGGACGACGGCCAAGACCAATGGAGACAGCCCGTAGGTTCGCGTATATCGAACCCTTCGAGATCTGTTCGATCAGACCTCCCACAGAGAACTACAGCCTGACCTTCAGGGTGAGCCGCAATTGCGCGTGGAACCGTTGCTTGTTCTGTCCTGTCTACAAGCTCGGAGCGCGCTTCAGTAAAAGACCCCTCGAAGAAGTGAAGAGAGATATAGATAGGGCAGCCATACTTGATGAGGTGGTACGGGAGCGTGTCAGTGGAATAGCAGGCTCGATTGAAGGGGGTTACACGCAGGCAGAGCGGCTCATACGAGAGATCGAGTCTGCGAAGGGTAGGTCCACACCAGAAGGAGAGGATCTGGAGGCACTGGGCTCCAAAGCAACGTCAATACCTCAGTCTTTGACGGTACAGCAAAGATCCGCAGAAGAAGATGATGACGATGAGCGCCTCGTCTGGTTTGCCTCATGGTTCAAAGAGAAACCGAGCATCACGGATAGCGTCTACCATCTGCTCGCCTGGCGGCAAAGCGGGGCACGCACCTGCTTTCTGGGCGATGCCAATCTCCTTTTGCTCTCTGGCGATTACGTGAGTGAGGTGTTGAGCCACATTCGCTGCAGATTCCCAACGCTGGAGCGCTTTACTGCGTATGGACGCACCCAGTCCGCGGCACGTAAGGATGTGGAGGAACTGGCTCTCTTTGCGCGTGCAGGCCTGAACAGGATCCATTTCGGTGTGGAGAGCGGAAGTGACAGGGTACTCCGCTATATGAAGAAAGGCGTGACAGCATCCCAGCACATCGAAGCGTGCAGAAAGACCAGGGAAGCGGGCATTTCGTGCTCTGTTTATGTGATGCCCGGCCTTGGAGGGGCGAGCCTGTCAGAGGAGCATGCAATCGAGACTGCCCGGGTACTCACTGAGGGTGGGCCCGATTTTGTGCGTTTGAGGAGTCTCGAAATATTTCCCCGGACCGGTCTTGCCGCAGCGAAGGCAACAGGCGAATTTGTCGAAGCATCTGAGGAACAGGTAGCAAGAGAAATGAGAGCGCTCATCGAGAACACGAAGTGTGCGATCACTGTCGTGAGCGACAGCGCCTCAAATCTGCTGGATGTGAACGGCCGGTTGCCCGAGGACAGGGCTCGGATGCTTGCGACCATTGACGAATATCTCTCGCTCTCTCCCAGGGATAAACTCGTGTTCAGTCTTCACGCCCGTCTGCAATCTTTTATCGGACAGTACGGGGGTGTTACAGAGGACATACTCAATTTGTTGAGACCGCACTTGCACGGCGGAGGGATCGATCCGGAATCGATGTCCGACTATGAACTGGAGAGGGCAACCAGGTTTATACGTTCAAAGCTGATGCCGTGACCCCGTGTTGACAGTCGGACTACTTCGGCTTGATGAGCGCGCACACCTGATCGGCAAAGGTTTCGCGCGCAGCAGCATCAGAAGGCCCTGTGCCGTCTGTTCCTTCGCAAGCTGCTACCAGCGAGCTCAAAACAGGCTGACGTTTTGCCCAGTTCCACAGTTTGGGAAAGTCCTCATCATTGGAAAAATCATTATTACCGAGGATAAATGCCTTGCACTTCTCGCAGACGTAAGCTATCAGGGAATAGGTCATGAGCGGCTTTTCTTCGTTGTACTGATGCCAGCAGGCGCCCATGGCCTCGGTGAGGTATTTGTCTCTTTGCTCGTTCATGATCAATAAACATGGCATGGAATGGCACGAAAATCAAATTCACACGTTTCGTTTTTCGAGTACCGTATTGAATCTTTGTGTTCGGTCTATATCTACGCTACAATTAACGATGCGTTACACAAGAAGCACGAAGATCGAGGAATTCCCGCGTCGCTTTTCTAATGCGAGCGAAGCAAACCCTAATTCTGGCGACTTCGACGAACACTTAAAAAGAAAAGAAGAGTGAGAAGATGACAATTCCGAAAACGATGCGCGCCATGATACTGGAGCAGCAGGGGAGACCGCTGGTGCTCAAGGAAGTTCCTGTCCCGTTGCCCGGGCCGAATGATGTACTGGTCAAGGTCGATGCCTGCGGGGTCTGCAGGACGGACTTACATGTACTTGACGGCGAACTGCCGCATCCGAAGCTGCCGCTGGTCCTGGGGCACGAAATCGTAGGTACCGTGGTTGCAATCGGTACTGCTGTCACAGCGTTTTCTTTGAGAGACCGCGTTGGAGTACCGTGGCTCGGTTATACCTGCGGCACGTGCCGCTATTGTGTGCGCGACCAGGAGAATCTCTGTGACCATGCTCTCTTTACAGGCTATACCAGAGACGGAGGGTACGCCGAGTATACGGCTGCAGACCAGCGGTACTGTTTTAAACTGCCCAATGCCTATGGCGACCTCGAGGCAGCTCCGCTGCTTTGCGCCGGGCTGATCGGCTATCGCTCCTATCGCATGGCTGGAACTCACGTCAAGACCCTCGGTATTTACGGGTTTGGTGCGGCTGCGCACCTGATAGCACAGGCGGCAGTTGCGCAAGGTAAAACCGTATTTGCCTTCACAAAACCCGGTGACGTCGAAGGTCAGTCGTTCGCCCGCCAGGTCGGCGCTGCCTGGGCGGGGGATTCGGATGTGCTGCCTCCGGAGAGACTGGATGCTGCAATCATTTTTGCGCCGGTGGGCGCTCTGCTGCCTGAAGCTCTTCGGGCGACAGACAAAGGTGGGGTAGTGGTCTGCGGGGGCATACACATGAGCGATATCCCATCCTTCCCCTACCGCCTGCTCTGGGAGGAGAGAGTTGTCAGATCGGTAGCTAACCTGAGCCGAATCGACGCTGAAGAGTTCCTCGCCATTGCGGCCCAGGTCCCGCTCAAAGTTGAATCACGACCGTTTTCTCTCGAACAGGCAAATGAAGCCTTGGAAGCGCTACGGCGTGGGGCTCTCACAGGCGCAGCGGTGCTAGTGATCGGCAGGCGCTGATTTGCCTTCAAGCGTATACCTTCGTTGTCCATCGGCCTGTTCTTACTCCTGCCACCCGCGGATGAAAGGTTTGGCGGGCCGCGGGTGCCCGGCTAAAACAATTGGTACCGCGCAGCCCATGCCTTGGAGCGCCTGGAGAGCGAAGAAAAGGTCTTTCCGTCTCGCTCAACTCCCAATTGACTTCCGAGTGTAGCGTGCCTTATGCTTTACTGCATTTTAGGTGTATGAATAGATATGAATCCTGACAACTTGGCACTCATACAGCAAATAAACAGGCTGTGGAAACCGGTCTATCCTCATCTCGCGAAGCACATAGAAGAGATCTACGGCCGCACTGATGGAAAGCTACTGGAGATCGGACCTTTTTCAGGAGTCATTTTTTCCATCTTGAAGGATGGCATCGGCAGTTCTCATGCAATAGCCTCTTTCCCCCCAGGCATGGCTGAATCGTACTTCCAGGAAGCACAAGAGGAGGGCGTGGTCAACCGCATTCAAATTATCGAGAGCAACCCTTCCCTGGCCGCTGTTGAGACTGCATCAATGGACCTCGCCGTGTTTCGCGGCGCCTTCTTTTTCCCTTCCCTCTTTGAAGCGGACTTGACTGCGGCTTATCGAGTGCTTCGGCCCGGAGGTTTGGCATTTGTGGGCGGTGGATTCGGAAAGTACACGCCCAACAATGTGCTTTTGGCCCTGGGAAAGCAATCGAAGGAACTCAATTTAAGCATAGGAAAGATCGAGATCACCGAGCAATGGGTGCGCAAGCTCGTGATCGACAGCGGCCTTGCAGGCAGGATCACTATCATTGACGAAGGCGGATTGTGGATCATCATAAAGAAATAAGAGCGCCGGAGTGGGAGGAATGGCTGTGAATGAATTACACGTGACGACTGAAGTCCTGGAAATATTCTCTGACTTTGGGTGACCCTGGTGCTACTTCAGTACCGTGCGTATTGATGAGCTGCGGAAGAAGTTCAACATCGTAACAAAGTGGGTAGCTTTCCCGCTCCATCCTGAAATTCCCGAAGAAGGTCTGGCGCTGACCGAGCTCTTCAAGGGCGCTCATATAGACATAAACAAGGTACAGGCACGGCTGAAAGAAGCGGCGGCGGAGCTCGGCCTGCCTCTCGGCGAACGCACCAAGACCTACAACACCCGTCACGCCCAGGAACTGGCAAAGTGGGCTGAGACGCAGGGAGTCGGTGAGGCCTTCCACCGGGCTGTCTTCAAGGCCTACTTCGTCGACGGCGTAAACATAGGAAAACTGGATGAGCTGGTCAAGATTGCCGAGGGCCTTGGACTTTCAGGGGAGGCAGCCAGGAAAGCCCTTCTGTTGAGAACCTATCAATTTGCTGTTGACGATGACTGGGCGCGAGCAAGAGAGATGGGTATCACGGCTGTCCCGACCTTTGTAGTGGGAAGAAACAGGGTCACCGGCGCTCAGCCCTACAAAGTGATGGAAAAATTCGTGAGGGAGAACCTTGAATAAACCGAATACGCACAAGACCTTACCCTTTACGTGCCCCATCTGCGGTCGCAAGACTGAACACCCGATCGAGGCTCTCACGGAAGGAGCTTCACTCACCTGCCCCTTTTGCAAGCTTACACTTACGTTACATGGCCACATGTGGCAAGAGGTGCAGCAGGAGTTGGCCAAGATCGGGTCCGGCATCCAGGGACCCGGGTCCGGCAAGAAGAAGTAGCGTTCAGGCAGTAACAGCGCTCGGCATGCCGCGATCTGTGCGACAGAGGGCCGAATGCGGTTCCCTTTTCTTTGTGCCGTCAGCGGAAAATATCTTATAATAATAATTTACCCTTGCTGGAATACGTACGATGCAGGAAAAAGAAAAAGTAAAAGACGATCTTCTTCGCGAGTTGGGCCGGCAGGAGGAGCCGGTTTCAACACTGGAGATCTGCGAACTGGAACGCGAGGAAGCCCAGACAGAGCTCAAGAAAAGCGAAGATGATGTCCGCGCGCTTCTCAATGCCACTACCGACATCGCATTTCTTATGGATAAGAATGGTGTCATTCTTGCTGCCAACGAAAGTGCTGCCAGGGCTTACCATACAGAGTTACAGAATCTTCTCGGCACTGCTGTCTACGATCTGATTCCACCCTCACTCGCACAATATGCCAGGACAAAAGCGGATGAAGCAATCAGGCTGGGAGTGCCGGTGCGATTCGTGGCGGAATGGAGAGGCCGTTTCCTGGATCACAGCCTTTACATCGTCTCGGACGACAAAGGTGAGGTCACGCGCATTGCTGTCTATGTGCGGGATGTGACGAGACGCAGGCAAACGGAGGAGAAACTCCAGCAGGCTGAAGAAAAATATCGCAAGATCTATGAGAATGCGACCGAGGGCATCTTTCAGGCGACCCTCGATGGTAGATTCATCACGGCAAACCCCGCCCTGGCGCGCACTCATGGCTATGACTCGCCAGAAGAACTGATAGAATCGATTACCGATATCGGCACGCAGCTTTATGTTGATCCGGCTGATCGGGACGATCTTCTGGAGACACTCCGCATCCGCGGCGCAGTACAGAACTACGAAGTGAAAATGCGCCGTCGCGACGGCAGTACGCATTGGGTTTCGATCAATTCCCGTGTCACGCGCGGGGGTCCGGGCGGGTTTATCTACCACGAAGGAACCATGCGCGACATCAGCAAGCGCAAGGAGGCTGAAGAGGCCCTTGCGGAAAGCGAGGAACGGTATCGCACAGCAATTGAGCACTCCAACGATGGGGTGGCGATCATAAAGAAGGGGTTTCACCAGTACGTTAATAGAAGATTCGTCGAAATGTTCGGCTACGATTCTTATAAAGACATCATGGGTACTCCGATCACTATTGTCGTCCATCCCGATGACAAGGAACGGGTCGAAGACATCAATGGAAGACGGTGGAAGGGCGGGACTGTTCCCTCTCGTTATGAATTCAAAGGCATCACAAGAGACGGGAGGACGATCTACATCGAAGTTTCGGCCACGGACACTGTATACCGGAACGAGCCGGTGTCCTTGGTCTATCTTCGTGATGTCACCGAACGAAAGATGGCGGAGGAAGCGCTGCTGCGCTCTCACAGGGAGTTGGAGCAGCTCAACAGGGTGAAAACAAAGGCGGTAAATCATATCTCCCACGAACTGAAAACCCCCCTCGCAGTCATTCAGGGTAACCTCAGGGTACTGAGACGGAAGATGGAAGCAGTTTCGACGGACACGAATATCAAAGGGATCATGGCCGCTCTCGAAAGAAACACAGAGCGTCTTTTGAGAATCCAGCGAGAGGCTGATGAGATATTCATTGCATCACGTGAACTGGAAGCCGCTTCCTTGACGGATGAGCTGGATGTGCTCAAACAGCGTTTGGACGTTTTGGGAAATGTGCCTGCCGAGGTGTGGTCGCATTGGGGGGCCCTGAAAGAATGGCTTAGCCAGTACATCTCCGGCGGTACGGATTTGTTTCAGGCCATCGACCTGTATCCTTTTGTCCAGATGGCAGTGGAGAAGATCAAGCAGAGAGCTGGCCACAGACAGGTGGAACTCCGCGTGGAAGGAGAGAACGACCTTTACATCTACATGGATCCGCGCGTGCTCGCCGAGGTGGTTGACGGTCTCGTGAAGAATGCCATCGAAAATACTCCCGACGGAGGACTGGTGACGGTCACGGTTGAGGAGAAGGAGAACAGGGTCTGGATTCACGTTACCGACACCGGCGTGGGTATCGCAGATGAAGCCCAGCCCTATGTGTTTGACGGCCTCTTTCATGCGGAAGAGACAGAGCTTTATTCATCCAAGAACCCTTACGATTTTGGGGCAGGAGGAAAAGGGCTTGAACTCTTCAGGATGAAGCTTTATGCGAGACGCTTCGGTTTTGAAATTTCGATGAAGAGCAAGCGCTGTTGCTACATACCTACCGAACAGGGCCTCTGCCCCGG
>DATKNH010000006.1 GCA_035541455.1 Syntrophorhabdales bacterium | reverse complement strand
CCAATGGCCAGAATATTGAGGGGCGAGATCCGATGGGCGGACCTAAACCCGACAAGAGGCAGGGAGCAAGCCGGACTGCGCCCGGTTTTGATCCTCAGCCACGATATCTTTAATGAGCGGTCGGGAACGGTCATAGCTGTGACTATCACAAGCCAGCCCCAGAAGGCGGGTTTCCCTTTGACTCTTGAGTTGAGAGGAGTAAATCTACCAAAACGGTCATGGGTTAAGATCAGTCAAATTCGAACCCTCTCCGCGGAGAGAATTGGAAGGCTCCTGGGTAAGGTTTCTCAGGAAGAAATGGTCCAGGTGGTCGAGGGCCTAACCGAGATCATTGCGTAACCATGCCATGCAGCGGATCGCCAGCCAAGGCGCCCGCCTCCCGGTGAGCTTTTTGTTGGACCCAGAAGGAGTTGAACATATGATCAAATTTGTCATGTGTGCAAAGCGTCACCCGAAGATGTCACGGGCCGAGTTTCAAGAGTATTGGCTCAATCATCACGGTCCCTTATTCAAGGAGTTTGCAGACACCTACAGGGCAGTGCGTTATGTACAGAGCCATACCATCGATTCGCCGCTCAATGAAAATATTCGAAAATCTCGAGGGACAGTGGAGGCGTATGACGGGGTTGGCGAGATATGGTGGCAGTCGGAAGAAGATTTCCTCGCGGCCATCAATTCACCCGAAGGTCAGAAATTGCGCGTGATGTTTATTGAGGACGAAGCAAAATTCCTCGACTTGGAAGCGTCCTCGGCGTTCTTCACTGTCGAGCATGTTGTTATCGATGGGAAAGTCTAGTGGTTGAGGACTGGCCCGAGAAGGCAATGCGGCGGATGTTCTTCAGCGACCGCTGATTTGGTTGTTATCAACACCCTTACAGGTTGGATAGAATGTCAAAGCGTGTTGTAGCTATAATTACTGCCGGCTTTTTTACACTTTTCGCCGCGTTTGCTATCAGATTTGGCTACGGATTGATTCTGCCGTACATGTTGTCTGCACTTAACATATCGAAAGCACAGGCTGGAGTTATTTTTGCCTCCTATTTTATTGCAGCTACAATGCTTTCGCCAGTGGTTGGTATTCTTGTAGACAGGTTTGACGCAAAGATTATTCTTTCGGTGTTTGTGGCAATTCTCGGTGCAGGTGCGTGCCTTATGTCAGTATCTTCCTCGGTCGTTCAGGCATCCATCTTTTTCGCCATTACAGGAATAGGCCATTCCGCATGCTGGGCACCGGTGGTTGCGGTCGTGATGAGGTGGGTCAGCCCTAAGAGGAGAGGTATTGCTCTTTCGTTTGTAGATCTTGGAACCACGGCAGGTATCGGCTGTTGGAGCATTCTGGTCCCGGTCATTATCAGAGATCATGATTGGAGAACGGTCTGGCTATGTCTTGGTGTGACCGCATTGGTTGTGGCAGCCATGAATTTCTTTCTGATAAAGAGTCGCCCGGAGACTGAAGCCGCTGCTTTCAATCCGGCAAATGCGCAAAGGGTAGAGGGTTCCGCTCATGGATCCTATAGCCAAATTTTCCGGGACACACGATTCTATTTGATCGGTTTGTCTTACCTGTTCATCAGCTTCTCAGTAATTATTCCATTCACGTTTCTCGTCACCTATGCAACGCAGAGATTGATGATACCCTACGCCTCTGCCACTGGCCTTTTATTCGTGGTGGCAGCAGCAGGTGCAACGGGCAAACTGATTCTGGCACATATCTCGGACAGAACAGGCAGGATCAGGATTATGATGCTGTGCGGACTGCTGGTAGCTTCCGGGTCATTCGGGATGGCGTACGCGCGTGAGTTGTCCGTTTTGTGGATATTCTCGGCTCTATTCGGCATAGGATATGGAACCCTCTGGGCGGTCTATGCGGCCTCTGCACGCGATCTATTCCCCGGGAGGTATTCCGGAAGCATTATTGGAATCTGGACTCTCTTCCATGGAGTGGGATCAGTAATCGCTCCTGTTCTTAGCGGCTGGACCATAGATGCGAGCGGGAATTACTATTATGCCTTTGCCCTCGCAGCGTCAGCTTCCGTAGTGTCGTTATTGCTGCTATTGCCGGTCAGAAAATAGATTCCCACGGGGGCAAGCCCGTGGTACTCTTGCAGCATGCGTCGTGCGCGGACAGAAGACGCCCACCCACGCACAAGTGCATAGTCCTCGACAGCTCGCGTCGTCCGTGGAAATCTATCTAGCGAGCACAGCTCGCGAGAGGAGGAGGCTCCATGTGGCTCTGCCACTGGAGGGGGCGACGCGAGCCCCAGGAATAGGTGTGCTGTTGGAAGCCGGTTGGCTATTCCCATACAATGAGCTGTTTCTCGAAATCGACCGTGTATTTGAGGCCGCGTAATACATCCATCCCGAGGAGCCCGTCATACCGTGCTGCAGGACCTTTGTGGGGAATCACAAAGACTCGTGCATTCTCCTTTGTGTGAGGGCCGACCATGAGACGATTCACTGTAATCTGGAAGCCCTCGATGACATCGCCGCCAACGACTCGCCCTCGCATTCCTTTGGCGGCGTTCAGATTGATATGCAGACGGTCTGCGATATCAGTATTGATAACTGTTCCCGAGGCCCCAGTATCAAGCAGGAGTTGAGCATCAACCTGGGTGCCTTCATAGACGAAGGTCACAGGAACAATCACCGAGTTCCCGACCACAATGACTTTTGTCGGTGCATTGCTCCTGTAAATTACCGTCTCATCGATTCGCCGCCAGTTCTCGCTACCGGACGTATCCTTTGCAGCGGCAAGCCCAAAACCAACCTGACCCAAGATAGAGAGTACGACAAACATATAACAGGTGAAATTCCGGCAGCTCTGCAATGTCGTTCCCCTTCCGTCGTTGCGTGTTCGGTGAAAAGTTTGCCACAGTTCCTCGCTTCCGGCAAGCACATTATCCTCACGTCAAACTTTCTTGTTCGCATCAGAATTGTTAGAATAAATTTAAATACAGGCACTGCCAAAGGTGAGTGGCATAAAGATGAAGATCGCCACATGGAATGTTAATGGTATCCGGGCTCGTTATGCGCAGCTTTGCGAATGGATTGCTCGCGATCGGCCGGACGTTCTTTGCCTTCAGGAGATCAAGGCCCTGCCGGGGCAGGTTCCTGCGACAGGGAGCGAACTGGATGAATACTGGTGCTACTGGCACGGAGGGAAGGGTTACTCAGGCGTTGCTCTTCACGTCAGGAAAGAGATCTGCCGCACGGAGCCGGTTTATTCGCACCCTGCCTTCGATGTTGAGAACCGGATTGTAACGCTCCGGTTGAGTGGTATAACGGTTGCGTCCATATACGTGCCCAACGGCGGTAAGGACTTCGCTGCCAAGATGAGCTTTCTCGAATCGCTGGAAAAGTGGGCGGCGGATTTTTGTGGGAAGGGTCTCGGGCTTATTTTGTGCGGCGACTTGAATGTGACGCGGGCAGACATCGACGTCCACCCTAAGGAGAGGAAGCTGAAGGCTATAGGGCAGCTCCCGGAGGAGAGGGCGCAGTTGGAGCGAATCATCTCGCAAGGCCTTGTGGACGTTGGTCGGGCGCTCGATCCTTTGAACGATCAGCTTTTCACGTGGTGGGCGCCGTGGCGCAATTTAAGACAGCGCAACATAGGCTGGCGGCTGGATTACGTGCTTGCCAGCCAATCCCTTTTCGACAGCGTGGTTTCGTGTAAGGTTTTGACGGAGGTGGGGACGAGTGATCATGCGCCGGTGATGGCCACCTTCCGCGACTGAATCGCCAGGGTGGCGAGTTAAAGGCTGGTCTGCTTTGTCGCCTTTCGCCGCGTCTGTTCTCGGTGTACCGCCAGGTACACCTGTGTCCGCCACGGCTCGGAGCTTCTGGCATCTCAAACCCTTTCCTCACTACCCGAAAAAGACTACCAGCCGCCGGAGCTTCTCGTTATCCATCGAAATCCGCCTCAGTGTTGAGAGATCGCACATAAGAGATGTATTGGGAAAGCCCTGACTGATGGAGAGTCAGGGCTTCATTGGGGTTTAGCAATGCTGCCTGTTTTTCTAGTTTGTGCCTGTGTGTCGATTGTTGTGTTTAAGCCTGTGAATGTCCTTACTTGCCCGGTTCTGTTCCTTTGTCAGCTTTGTCCGTTCCTTTTGCGTGAGATTCCCATCCGACTTTGCCCTCAGTTCATCCTGCTTAATCTTTGCCTGCTCTGTCTCCAGCCTGCCTGCCTCCTTCGGCGTCAGTTGGCCGCTGTTGATGCCCTGGTCAATCCTTCGGTCCTGGTTCTGCATCCTCTGCTGTATGCCGGGATCATTCGTCGACTGGCCATGGGCGAGAGGTACAAGAAAGAAAGCCGCGGCTACTGCCAGAGAGAGTGTACTTGCCACTACATGTTTCATGCATTCCTCCTTTGCGTTTAGAGTATCGAGATTGCTGGTGGCCCCCCGTTGTCTCGTGACATAAGCTTAAGCAACACGTGTGCCAAACCTATTTGGAAGGGCTATCGTGGCTTCTCAGGCCATTTTGCTTGCTGCAGGGAGACGTGGGGAACCAGGTGCGGCGGACGTTGAATGTACGAGAATGTCGGAGCTGCGCAAAACTTCGACAATACGGTCGAGATATGCAGTGGACCCTTGCCCTTGTCAGGCGGTCAGCTTTAGCAGCAGTTTCAAGACCACTTTTCCGACTTGTGTCGCCGCTTGAAGCACAGCGGCCTGCTTCTGACGCGCAGCCGCATCTAGCGTCGCATTTGCGAGCAGGTTGTGAATCTCGTCTACTTCAGGTTGGGTGAAAACGATTATCTTGCTTATTGTATCCTGGATATAGGTATCTGCAAGTTGCTGGTAAAGCGTACCAAGTTTGGCCTGGTACAGCCCCATGCTAGCCGGATCGTCTTTGTAAGAATCAATTTTTGCTTTCATTGCTTCAATGTCTGACAGAAGTTGGGCCTGCTTTTTCTGAATGCCCTGATCCTTGGCAATCTGGAACGGGATCTTTTGCATACTCGCTGACAGTTGGTCTGCCTGTTTGCGGTTTGCTTCCAGTTGGTCAGCCAGAGACGAGAGATTCGATCCGGTATCCTTGATTTGATCGATAAGGTCGGCGTTCTGTTTCATGAAGTCGCTCACACCTTTAAAACTGAATTCGATGCTCATGTGGGTCTCCTTTAATGTCAGGGTTATCGTCCGCCGGCTTATGGGCTCTTAGTCTTGATCTGCTGTAGCAGGTTGATTAGATCCTCATTCAGCCCCTGCACTCCTGAAAGTTCATTTCCCCGGGGTAACCCCATCCCCGAGGCTTTCCTGAGCGCGTCGTTCACCTGTGTGGAGCGTATCAGCACCTGGTCGATTGCCGCGGTGTCACCTTTGAAATCGATTATGAGCGAGCGCACGAGGTTTGTGTCCACGCTTGCGAGAGACGATCTTTGCGAAAAATCATCGACTGCCTGTTGCGTCTTTTGAAGAGCCTTCCACGATTCGCCGATCTGCCTGGCCAATGTTCTCAAAGCGCCGTAGTCCTGATCAAACTGATCGAGCACCGTCTGTTCAAACCCCATGCGATCTTTGAGGTACACCTGGCCGATCATGTACAGTGAGGCGTGCGCATTAATGCCTTTTTCAGTCGCAAGAGACCGGTTTGCCGAGAAGATAAGCGAGTTTACGCTTTCGATCTTTCTCTGGTTTTCAAGAGCCCCGCTGAGGGAGGCCACACTCTTCTGCCAATTCTTAATCGCTTCTTCAGTACCACTGGTGAGTGTCTGAGCGTTCTTGGAAGCTTGGTCGATCTTCTCTGTTTGCAGGTGGATCAAGTCGCGCACGGATTGACTGTTGATTGACGAGCAGCCAAAAGCGGTGAAAAGCAACAGAAAGGACAAGACGAAATATCTCATCGGCCACCCCCTAGCGGCGAAGTTGTCTTATGGAATCTGCAATCTCCGACACGTCCTGCGGCGACACCGTGACGTCTATCTCAAGGTATCGCCTTATTGCTCCGTTGACTTGTCGGAGTGCGGAGACATTGGTCTGGTAGGCATCGAATTCGGTCATGTCTCTTTTGGCCGGATTCACATAATCCTCATCAACCTTTTCCACTACCCGGTTCACGATTTCGGGAAGACGCTGGGCTATTTTGTCTGCGGTATTATCCGGTTTGCCTGCTGCAAAGATCACGGCGCCGCTGGATCCTTTAGACGCCGGAAGCCCGGCAAGCCTCAGTTCATTCACCAGGCCGAGGAGCTTCGGTCCCAGCTGGTCCGCTTTTTCGTCGACCCTGGCCGGAGTATTGCCAGGGTAGTCCTCGGTCATCGACCGCAATGCTGTGTCGAGGAGGAGGCGCTGGCTTATGTATCGATTCCAGTAAAAGAGCCTCTCGTTGACATTCTGGACAAGGGTTCGGTACTGGTCCATCATCTTTGCATTTGTGGCGTAGCCCTTGTCAATGTCGACGATGGCCTGCTTCACCGGCGGCGGCGTTGCGCATCCGGCGAATGCCAGCAGGCAGACTAACATCGGTAGTATGACTTTTCCAATCATGCGGACCTCCTCTCTGATAGATCGCGAACATAAGGACCGTAATAGCGAAGGCAACTGTGCACCGGCTGTAAAGTCTGCCACACTTCAGCCGTCTCCACAACAGAATTTGCCGCAGGCAATCAGACAGGGAATGGTTGCAGGATCAGCCATCAGTGGGTCTTTATACCCAGGGCTGTGAGGAATGCGTCGAAGTTCATATGCCCGGCGAGCAGCTTCTCGAAATAGGGAACCTTTTTTTCCTGATGGAACCGTGTTTTGCCAAGGAAAGAACTTGCGATGCCAACGGTCTGAAAAGTGTCGTGCCGGGTCAGGATGATCGGCACCTTCCGGTCCTCCGCACGACCGATAATCAGGGGATTGGGGGGCATGCCCCCCGTCAGGATAAGACAGCTCGTCGATGTTTCAAGGGCGGCCATCTGAATGTCCGGACGATCACCGCCGGTAACGACAGCTTTCTTTGTCACGCGGCGGAAGTGAGAGAGCGCGCTTTCCACGCCCATGGCACCCACGACCATGTTCTCCACGAGCTCGTCTATACTCTTGGTACAGCACAGGATTTCACCGTTCAGTTCATGGGCCAACTCGCTGACGGTCACAGAGAACAAGGACTTTTCCTTAGGTACGACGGCGAACACAGGAAGCGAATGGCGGTTAAGAAATGGCTCTATGGCGCCTTTGACGAAATCCATGCGGTGCCTGGGAACACTATTTATGGCACCCCCCAGCAGCCTTCCTGCGAGCCAGGAGCGGGCAGCCAGCAGGTCATCCACAGCGTGCAGGCCGACAGCATAGGGCACCACTACCAGGACATGGGCATCCAGAAGTTCTGCGAGGCGTGGAGGAGCAAGGTTGATGATCCAGCCCTCACGCAGGCTGCTTCCTCCTTCCATGATAACCACATCTTTTCCATCCGCGACCACAGCGTGTGCCGCGCGCACCCGTTCTTCGAAATCACTCGGATCGGTTGTTCGGAGCAAGACCTCTTCATCCTTGTCGGTAAAGAGAATGGGCGACATTATTTCCAGCGGTTCAGAGAGCCCCAGAACAGCCTTGATAAATCGCGCATCTTCGTCGATTACCTGATCGCCGGTACCAAGGGCCGAGGTGCTTATAGGTTTCATGTAACCAACGGTATGTCCTGCCTGTTTCAGCCAGCGGAGCAGGCCCACGCAAAAGGCCGTCTTTCCTGAAAATCGTTCCGTTGATGTTACATAGACTGTTATTGCCATGATTACCTCCTTGGCCGGTCTACCGAAAGGTTATCTATGCTTCAGTCCGCTCATAAGCCCGCGAGCACCAGCCTCATGTCAATGCCCATGACGCCTTTACCATTTTCAAAAACGATCAGCGGATTGATATCCAGCTCGAGAATATCAGGAAAATCAGTAACCAATTGAGACACCCTGAGAAGAATATCTGCCACTGCATGTATGTCTGAAGGAGCTTCTCCTCGCACTCCCTGCAGCAGACTGAATGACTTCATTTCCCGCATCATCTCCTGCGCATCCAGCCGCGAAAAGGGAGCAATTCGGAACGAGACGTCCTTCAGGGCTTCTACGTAGATGCCGCCAAGACCGAACATGACAAGAGGCCCGAACTGGGGATCGCGCGTCATGCCTATAATAACCTCTTTGCCGCCGACCACCTGCTGTTGCACCAGACAGCCCCATATTTCGGCTTCCGGCATATAGCGCGCTGCGCGGAAGGTGAGCAAATCATAGGAATCGGCTACATCTGTTGCTGTCTGTATATTGAGCCTTACGCCTCCTATATCAGTCTTGTGCAGTATATCAGGAGAGGCGATCTTCATGACCACTGGAAAGCCTATTTCTTGCGCGTAAGAGACTGCTTCCTCCGCACTTCTGCAGAGTTTTGCTTTAGGGAGCGGAATCCGATAGGCTTCCAGGATAGCGCGCGCCTCGGCGTCGCCGATCTTCACTCTTCCTTCCCGCCTGACCTTCTCAAAAATTTCGAGCACACGCTCTGTATTCAGATCGAGCACCTCGTACGGATCAGCGATCTTTTCACGCCACTGGCGCTGCCTGACCATTCCTGCAAGCGCCATGATCGCTCCTTCAGGTGTCATGTAGTTTGGCACGTGGTGGCGTGTGAGCGTCTTCACCGCATTACCGACAGAAGCTTCCCCCATGAAGCAGGTGAAGACCGGTATCTCTATGTCCTCCGCTGTCTGTGCCACCACTTCGGCTATCTCGTCGAGTTTTGTGGCGAACTGGGGTGTAACGATCACGAGGAGCGCACCGGCATTCGGGTCGGCGAGCACCAGCCTGAGCGCGGACCGATAACGGTCGGTGGACGCGTCGCCCAGCAAATCCACAGGATTGAGTACGCTTGCAGCCGGTGGCAATGCTCTGCGCAACGCTTCCATTGTCTCATTGGTCAGAGAGGCGAGCCTTAAACCGGACCGTTCGATGGCGTCTGTGGCCATGATGCCCGGACCTCCGGCGTTTGTGACGATGACGACACTATCATTGCGCGGCAGCGGTTGACGGGCAAACGCGATCGCGTAGTCGAAGAGTTCATCGATGGAACTTGCCCGGATCACGCCCGCCTGTTTGAACGCCGCCTCGTAAGCGCGCTCGCTTCCAGCCAGAGCGCCGGTGTGGCTGCTCACAGCGCGCGAGCCGCTGCTGGTCACTCCTGCCTTAATGGCAATTATCGGTTTCTGTTTCGTGAACCGTTTTGCCACTTCGATGAACCGGGCTCCATCCGTGATGCCCTCCAGGTATGCCAGAACGACCCTTGCCTCGGGCATGTCAGCCCAGGCTTCGAGAAAATCGATCTCGTTCAAGTCCGCCTTGTTCCCGAGGCTCACGAAGTGTGAAAAGCCGACGTCCTCTGCGAGCGCGATATCAAGAATGGAGGTGCACAAAGCGCCAGACTGTGACATCAGGGCGATACTGCCGCGAGGCGGCATGCCTGCAGCAAATGTCGCATTCATGGGAACGAGGGTGCTGATGAACCCGAGGCAATTCGGACCCAATATGGGCATCCGGTACTTGGTGGCAATCTCGGCTATCTTGCGTTCTGCCTGCAGCCCTTCGCGGCCCGTCTCCCGGAACCCCGCTGAAATGACGATGGATGCGCCCACACCGCGTCTCCCGCATTCTTCCAGCGTGTCAGGCACGACGCGTGCGGGAATGACGATTATTGCGAGGTCTATTTTTTTGTCGATGGACTCCAGCGCCTTGTAGCAACGAATGCCGAGGATCTCGCCCCTTGCCGGATTGACCGGATAGACATCACCTGGAAAGCCGCTCTTTACGATGTTGTGCAAAATGGCATAGCCGACCTTGTCTGGGCTGTCGCTAGCTCCGATGACAGTGATCGACTTGGGTGAAAATAATGCGTCCAGCATGCTGAAGGTGCCTTGTCGAGGGGATGGCCCGGTATCCCCCTGCGTGACCGGGCCATGGTTCTGTGCTGGGTTAATGTAAGACTTCTTATGAACATGCGCAACCCGCCTGATTCCCGGGTGATGGCGATACCCGTATGTGTCGGAGATTCAGAAGAACGGTTGTCGTGCCGGAGACGTGCCTGCGTGCTATTGCTTGCGAAGGCCTATTTTGACCGCAATATCATAGATCTGACGGTATTCGTCGTCTCTCAGTTTCTTCATATCGGCAGGCGATTTGTATTCGCAGATGTCTCCCATCTGATCGATCTTTGGCTTCGTCGTCTTGATTGCCTTTTCGATTGCGGGTACCAGAACTCTTTTCGCCTCTTCGGGGATGCCCGCTGGATTCCAGAAACCGAACCATGAGGCGGGCAGGCTCTGTTTGTAGCCCAGTTCTTTTGGTGATGGAATGTTAGGATAAGCCGGCATCTTGGGGTCGATCAGGAGAATCCTCATCCTTCCGGCGTCCACGTGGGGCTTCAGCTTCTGGAAGCCGTCCATTGCGGCTTCAGCGTGCCCTCCCAGCACGGCCGTGACGACCGTCTCTCCGCCTTCATACGGCACATGTGTATATCTCGTGCCTGTCATCGATTGAAAAACCTCTATCGCAAAGTGTGTTGACGAGCCGACGCCGATTGACGTCATGCGAATCTTACCGGGATTCTTTTTGGCATAATCAAGAAATTCAGCCAGAGTCTTCCAAGGAGCGTCTGTCCTGACGCCTATCACGGTGGGCAGAAAGAAATGAAAACCTAACGGCTCGAGGTCCTTGGCCGGGTCATAATGAACTACCTCGGGGTTGGTGATCGGAGCGTAAATCGTGGGTGAAGCTCCACCGTAGAAAATAGTGTACCCATCTTTCTTTGACCTGACGACTGCATCTGCGCCCAACACGGTCCCTGCACCCGGCTTGTTAAGCACGATAGTTCGCTGGCCCAAAATCTTATCCATTTCATCGCCTGCCATGCGAAGGGTTATGTCTGCCACAGAACCGGCAGGATGAGGAAGAATGACCTGGATCGGGCGATCGGGATATCCCGCGGCAAAACAGGCAACGGAAGGTAATAGAGCGAGTCCCAGCAGAAGTATTAGTGCACAACAAAACGGATGCGGCGCCTTCATGATTATGCCTCCCTTATGTACGTGTTACTGAACCGCCACTCGTTGTGACCGGCTCTCAAGTATAGCGCGGCAAGGGACATTTGCAAATAAAATTGTCAAATGCAGCACCTTGATTTTGTCCATATATCAACTATACTAGGGAAAAGGGATGCCTGGAGGAAAAACATGTTCGAGCGCAACGCTAAGAATGGCGTAACGGTCAAGGCGTATCGGGGAGATGCCATGACGCTCCTCGCTTTCAATATCGAAGAAAACCTGCTGAAAAGTAACTTCGTTGGTTTTTCAATCAGGTACAAAACCCCGTCAGGTCATTCCTATTTTCTTGTAAACAGGATCAACTTTGAGGGTGATGGCGCACTCACGGAATCGGATAAAGCCCCCTTTCAGAAGTTCAGATGGATCCACGTCCCTGGTACCTTTCATCAAAACGTGACAAATCCATCATACGGACTCTACAAGTATTTCGTCACACCCAGGTATTGGAGCGCACAGAATAATGCGCTGGAGCCGCTCGACGAGGACCTTACCGTCGAAGTAGACATAGACGTAGACAGGTATAGTGACCGATCAGTGGGTATAAGCTTCACCAGGTCATTTCTCACATCCCAGGCCTTTGTTCGCAGATTTGGTGAGAACAACAATCTCATACCGACAGGGAACTGGCTCTTTGATACTTCCTCAGTGTTTTGCACCAATGAAGGCGTCAAGTACACCTATGAGGATGTCTACGGATGGCTGGGATATACCGCGCGCCAGAAAACTATAGCGCTGCTGCAGGAAGTGCTGAACAATAAAAGCCTTAGTGCCGATATGTTCGCGTATGATTTTGATGAGCCTGTCGTAGGGAAGCTGTGCCTCCAACTCGCAGCAGAGGGGAGAATAAGGGTTATCCTGGACAATTCAACTGACCATACCGGACAGAACGCGAGTGAAACGGATTTTGAGAGCACATTCAACACGGCCAAACAGGGAGCAGCAGCTATGTTTCGGGGAAGGTTCTCGAGATTGTGCCATCATAAAGTTATCATTGTGAAGGAGAATGGTACGCCCACGAAAGTGCTCACGGGATCGACCAACTTTTCAGTAACAGGATTCTGTGTGAACGCCAATCACGTCGTGCTCTTCACTAACGGAGAGATAGCCGGGCTTTACGAACAGGTATTCGAAGCATCCTGGGGCGCGGCGAAGATGAAGACATTCGCACACTCGCAATATGCCGCGAAGCCCTTTGACGTCGCGGGTCAGAACCTGCCGAATATCTCGTTCACCTTTTCTCCTCACCCTGACGATGTTGCGAACCAGGTGCTCAAAGGTGTGGCGGACAGTATAACAGGCGCAAAAAGTTCGGTTCTGTTTTGCATCATGTCTCTGGATGAGAGCAGCGGCGGCCCGGTCTATCCCACACTGAGATCTGTTCAGAACAATGAAGGGCTGTTCACCTATGGCATTACTGACTCCACCAAATACATCTCCTTATATAAGCCGGGCTCGAAAAAGGGGATCCTGGTGAATGCCAAGAATCTGGTAAAAGATTTGCCCCCGCCTTTTGACAAAGAGGAGACCTTCAACGCCCACAACATACACCACAAATTTGTGGTAGTAGATTTTAACAGGCCGGAGGCGGCTGTTTATTTCGGTTCATCCAACCTCGCTCTGGGTGGTGAGGAAAGCAATGGCGATAACCTGGTATGCGTTGAAGACACAGATATTGCAACGGTGTTCGCCATAGAAGCGGTGAGGCTTGTGGATCACTTTGAATTCAGGGCAAAGAAAACCGATAGCCAGGGGAATGACAAGGTATTGAAACTGGACAAGACGTCAGGGTGGGCTCTGCGCTACTTTGACGAGAAGGATATCAAGTACGTTGACCGGAATCTCTTTTGCGACTGAAGCTGGGCTCGCCTGACGAGCGGAATTAGACTCGTTTGACTCGGGCAGGAGTCTGGTGTTCTCTATTAGTGGGGCTCGCGTCGCCCCCTCCAGCGGCAAGCCACGTGGAGCCTCCCCTTCTCGCTCGCCGTGCTCGCTAGATAGATTCCTTGCGGGCAGCGCCGAGCCGGCAGAGGACCTCACGCTTTCAAGCGTGGATGAATGCACGGACTGTTTGCGCGAACGCGTAGCGTTGGTACGAAGGGCTTGTCCGTGGGAATCTATTAATTATGGGACATCCGCTAGTTCTTCTTCTGTTGGTGATTGTGGTTGTTATTCTGATCGTGGGAGGAATTCTTATGAGCCTACAACGCAAAGACCCTTTGAGGAATTGCCGTTACAGAGTCGAGATAGATGGTCTTCCAGAGACAAGACCCTGCTGCGTGTCAGGCATTGAGGCGGCAATTGAGTGCATCGAATACCGGGAAGGGGCTGATCCTCTCCAGGTAAGGCAGCTGGGAGGAATACCGAAATACGGTCCGCTGATCTTAAAGTATGGTCTCACTCAGTCGAAAGACCTTTATGAATGGTTCAATTCTGGCGTCCAGGGAAAGGTCGATCCTAGAAACATTACGATTACTGGCCTCGATATGGAAGGTAACGATATCGCCGCCTGGAAGTTGATCAATGCCTGGCCGGCCAAATACCAGGCGCCGAGTTTTGAAGGGAAGGGTAACGAGGTTGCGCAGGAAACGTTCGAGATAGTCTACGAGGGGCTTGAGAGGGTAAGCTAACGTAAGCTAACTGTCGATACTGCCTGCCCCTGGAGGGCATCCGGTTATCGGGATTATTCGTCAGCTAATTTGAGACCGGATTTGTTTTTGAATTTTCCCGTGTTCGTGTTATCGAAATAACTGGTCATGTCCCACGGATCATCTTCCCGGCTGCGCGGAACGCATTGTTTCGGATTCGCGACAGAGACACCGTGTTCGGAGATGCGCAGTCCCTGGAATTTCCCGTCAAAAGCATCCGTGGTAAGAGGCAGTTTTTTTATCAATTCGTTAAGGTTGGGAGAGTACTCTGTTCGCCGTTTTGTGGGCAGTCCCTTCTGGGTGATCTCGTATTCAACTGTCTGCTTCTTCAGGTCGATGGAGAGGGCACGCAGCACCTCGCTCTGCAGGCGATAGCCGAGGATATCCTCAGTCTCGAACGTAAGCCCAAAGGCTGAACGCTGAAACATCTCTACGATCATGTCATGTGATGTTTTCATGCGTGTTCCGGTTTTGCCCTTTCTCTCCGCGCAACCCTGGCGCCCTAGTCTCCCTTTCTATGGTAGCCGAAGCAGAGGCGTACGTCAAGTACCAATGAGGGTGGTTTCTTTAGGTAAAAGAGATTAAGCCAAAAGAACTACATTTGGCAAGAGTTCTCCCACGGAACAAAGCTAAAAAAGGGAAGAGATGGAATCTATATCTTCGGATGCTTGCTCCGCGGGGTAAAATGGCAACCTCCGCAGTCCATCATCCCGCGTGTGTTCTCGATCGCCCCGCCCTGGTCATGGCATTGCCTGCACGACTGGGCCTCGGCCGCAATCGCATGGGCAGGTTTAAATGTTTTCTCCGCGTAACTGTTCAGTAGTTCCACTGTGCGCTTGGCCACGGAAGCTGTCAGCCACCCGCATCGTTCCGACCTCTGGTTGGAGAACGCTTTGAACTTGGACGTCTTGCACCATCTGCTCACTGAAACGTGGCAGAGAGTGGAACGGGAGACCGACTTGACGATATCGAACTTAGGCTTTTTTGGCCTGTAATCGGGAAGCCCTTCCTGCTCGTACCACTTGTAAAGCTCCTGTATAAGTGCAAACGCAGGCTCTCTTGACTTCTTGTCCAGTCCGCCGGTTACGAGAAATATTGCCGCAGCGGCACCGTTCAGCGCGCCGCAGAGCGCCCCCTCGCTTGCCACTCCTCCCTCGCCGTACACCATCATTGCAGTCGGGATCACGGTGTAGGGGTGACCTACCTCCTTGCGAAGCTCGCCGATGATGCTGTCGAAGGCTCCGTAACAACAGGCGCCCGCATAGTAGCCGTAGTAGCCGGCTTCAGCGGCTGCTTCAGGGTTCAACCTCTTGTAGGGCCACGGTAGTTCAAGGGAGGACTTCTCCTGCGCATCGCCCGCACCAAAAAGCTTACCCGGTTTTACTACAGAGCCAGCTCCCATGAGACCGAGCAGCATTGCTCCCCCGCCTTTTATCACGTCTCTTCTTGAAACACTCATTGTTACCTCCCCTGATACTATAGTCGCAGAGCCATAGGCGCAGACGTTGAATCTACCCGAATCGCTTCACCAAGTCAAGCTGCTGTCCTATATTAGGGTTATGCATGTTACAATCAGTTCGGACGTTTAACCGTCAAGCAAAGGATGACAAAAAAGGAGGAATGTCGTGGACCACGGACAGGGGCAGAACAAGGCAGCTGTTGAGTTCGACGCGCTGCAGCGCGAGTACTGGGAACGCCAGCTCAGGGAATTTCCCGAACTCTCCACGTGGACCGGGGACAACAGATACAACGACCGGCTCACTGATCTTTCTCTCGATGCTGTCGAGCGGCGCAAGGCAGATGAACGCGGCCTGCTTGAGCGCGTCCGCGGCGTTGATACAACAGCCCTGTCGATCGAGGACAGGCTATCGCATAGCCTTCTTCTCTGGGAGCTGGAACTCGCGGTTCGGGCCCATCGCTTTCCTCCGGTCATGATCCTCAACCAGATCTGGGGGCCGCAGCTAATGTTCCCGCAGCTGGTATCAGTAACGCCTTTCATGACGGGGGATGATTATGGAAAGTACCTTGCGCGGCTTGCTGCATTCCCTCTGTATCTCGACCAGGCAATAGGACTCCTCCATGAGGGTATCCGGCTCGGATGGGTACAGCCGGGCGAGCCGCTCCGAGGTGTGCCCGACCAGATCCGCGGTCAGCTTGTGACAGATGTCGAGCAGAGCGCTTTATACGCGCCGCTTACGCGGATGTCTGAAGGCGTACCCGAGCCGGAGCGCGAAAAACTGAGATCCGCTGCGCGCAAACTTATCGGTGATGGCGTATTCCCTGCGCTCATGAAGTTCCTGGAGTTTGTGACCGGAACGTATCTCCCCGCCGGCGACCGTCCTGTTGCTGCTTCCTCGCTTCCTGATGGCGAGGCCTATTACGCGCACTGTGTCTATGAACATACCACCAGCGATGCTACGCCCGCTGCCATCCATCAAACAGGCCTCGAAGAGGTAAGGCGTATCCGGCTGGCGATGGATTCGGCTGTCAGGGAGACAGGATTCGAGGGTTCTCTGCAGGACTTCGGCTCTTTTCTTCGCACTGATCCGCGCTTCTATTTCACAAGTGCAGATGATCTGGTCAGGGCATACCGGGACATTGCAAAGCGGGCCGATGCGGAGCTGCCGAAGCTTTTCGCAGAGTTGCCGCGAACACCGTATGGGGTGCGGGTTTTTCCCGACTACGAGGCGCCGAGCCAGACAACAGCCCAGTACTATCCTGGGGCGGCCGATGGTTCACGGGCCGGGTATTTCATGGTTAACACGTACAAGCTCGACATGCGCCCGACCTTTGAAATGGAAGCGCTCACTCTCCACGAGGCAGTGCCCGGACATCACCTGCAGATCGCAAGGGCTCAGGAACTGCGCGATCTTCCCGACTTCAGGCGCAACGGATCCTACACCGCGTACATTGAAGGCTGGGCGCTTTACGCCGAGAGTCTCGGCTCCAGCATGGGGTTCTACTCAGACCCATATTCCAGGTTCGGCCAACTGACGTACGAGATGTGGAGAGCGTGCAGACTGGTGGTGGACACGGGTCTGCACCAGTTTGGCTGGACGCGCCAACAGGCCATCGATTATATGCAGGAGAACACGGCCAAGACAGAACAGGATATTGCCGTTGAGGTGGATCGCTACATTGTCTGGCCGGGCCAGGCACTGGCCTACAAAATAGGGGAGTTGAAGATGAAGGAATTGCGGGCAAAAGCACAAAGGCAGTTGGGCTCCCGGTTTGATCTGCGCCGCTTTCACAACGCGCTTCTCGACAAGGGTCCGCTTCCGCTGGCTCTCCTGGAAGGAGAGATTAACCGTTGGGTTGAGTCTCAGTTGAGCACGTAATGTCGACTATCCTCTTCCACTTTAATTCTGAATGTGTCAAAATGCCGCTGTGCTTGGTATTCTCTTAGGACTAAGTTCCGCGGTTTTCTTTGGCATCAACTCGATTGTAGCCAGGCGGGGAGTGCTCAGGGTAAGCTCTGACTATGTCGCCACGATGTCCATCTTCAGTGGTTTGCTGTTTTTCATACTGGTAGCCGGCCTGACAGGTGACCTCTACGGCATAGGCGGGCTACACTGGAAAGCGTATCTCTTCTGGGCTTTGTCGGGTGTGATCCACTTTGCCCTCGGACGCACGTGGGCGTATCGATCCCTGCAGCTTCTCGGCTCGAATCGTTCCAATATCGTGACCAGTTTAAGTCCCATCGCCACGGTGGCTCTGGCTATGCTGCTACTGAAAGAGAGCGTGACGCCGCTCGAAGTCCTAGGCATCATCTTTACCCTGCTGGGGCCTATTCTCATGCTTTTGAAGGAGGAGACTACCACAGCGGAATCATCCACCAAATCAGTTTCTCACGGCAAAGAAGTCACCGCGAGAAACATGCTTTTCGGTGTTCTGTACGGGGCGGGAGCAGCCGTGTTCTGGGGGAGCAGTTCCATTTTCATTAAATTCGGCCTTCAATCAGGAGGGAGCCCTGTGGCGGGAACGCTGATCGCCTACGCCGCGGCATCAGTGGCGATCAGCCCTTCCTTCGTGATACGTGCTGATAAGAGGCGCGAGATTCGGGGCGAAGGTGTGAAGCCTTTGCCCATGGCTATCCTTGTTGGCCTGACCACGAGCGTTGCCCAACTCCTGCGCTATCTTTCCTTCGGCTTCGGATCGGTGATTGTCGTGAGCCTTATGCTGCGCACGCAGCCACTGTGGATTCTGCTCTTTGCCTTCATCTTTAATCGCCAGTACGAGAGCTTCAGTCGATGGGTCTTGATCGGTAATGGCCTGCTGATCGCAGGCACTATCCTGATCATAAGCTCCTGATCATTCGTCCATCCGTATTTGATTTGCAAATCTGCCGGCTTCATTTTAGAATGAAGGCAAATATAAGCATGAAGGCAGGTAGCTATGCCGACGTACGAATTTAATTGCGAGAAGTGCGGCAACGCGTTTTCCCTGATACTGAGCATACGCGAGTACGACAAGGAGAGGGAGCGCTTCAGATGCCCGAAGTGCAAGAGCAAAAAAGTAAAACAGGCGTTCTCCCCGTTTATAGCGAAGACGACAAAGAAAAGCTAGCGCTCTTTGGCCGCAACCGTGCAGTAGATTCCTTTCCCCTCAAGGCCGGGTTTGAAGCAGCCATTGTCTGATATGCACGTGGATGGGCTCTCGTCTCCTGACTGCCAGCGTCCGATGAGCCCTGGCTCCCGTATAAAAGGCCTGCACAGAGAAATGTAATCCGCGTACCCTTCCGACAGGATGCGTTTCGCCCATTCCAGCGAGCGGACGCCTCCCACCAGCATAAGCGGTATGCGAATATTGTGTTTATAGCGGCGTGCCTCATCGAGATAGTAAGGACGCTCATTTGCGCC
This sequence comes from Syntrophorhabdales bacterium, assembly GCA_035541455.1. Classification (NCBI taxonomy): domain Bacteria; kingdom Pseudomonadati; phylum Thermodesulfobacteriota; class Syntrophorhabdia; order Syntrophorhabdales; species Syntrophorhabdales bacterium. The sequence goes on along the minus strand of DATKNH010000006.1, from coordinate 14,551 downwards.
GGTTTTGGTCGGACGCGCCGGGAAGTATGTTCCGAATATGCCGTCGACATGGTGGCCGCCGCTCATCTCTATGGCGTCCACGCTTGCTCCTTCGAGAAGAGAAGCAACGGCGAGCATGTCGTCAACCGTGTAGCCACCCTCCAGAAATTCCTGTGCGTTGATCTTGACGAAGAGTGGAAAACGCGCTCCCACCTCGCGTCGCATGGCATGCACGATGTCGAGCAGAAACCTCGCTCTGTTAGCCACGGCGCCTCCATAAGAATCTGTCCTCTTATTGAAGTAGGGAGAGAGAAACTCGCTCACCAGATAACCGTGGGCCGCGTGGATCTGCACAGCGTCGAATCCCGCTGAATTGGCACGTCGCGCAGCGAGCGCGAAATTATTTACCATTTCTCCTATTTCGTCCTGTGTCATTTCCCGGCACTGGACCTCACCTTTGCTCTCGATCATGGAGGGGCCGATGCGCAGTGCGTCCTTGAACTTCAGGGCATACCTTCCTCCGTGCGAAACCTGGAGAGCAATCCTGCCTCCCGCTGCGTGCACCTTATCCACCATCGTTTTGAGGGAAGCAACATGATCGTCGGTATAGATGCCCAATTGGCCGGGCGCCGCCAACCCCTCCCGACTCACGAACGCGTGGCTGGAAATGATAAGCCCTACTTTTCCCTGCGCCAGATCGAGCAGTAATCTGGTGAGTGCGTCGGTCGTGTAGCCTTCGGGCGTTGCCAATCCCTCCCATGTGGCTGATCTTACGAAACGGTTGGCCAGTGTCATGCCATTGATTGTCGTCGATTCGAAAAGATGCGTCATTCGTATTCCTCCGAGGTGAGACATGTCGTCATTCTGATTGTCGTATATAACAAGTCAGTTCCGGTGATGTCAACAAACTCGGACTATATCCTTTAATTGACAGGTCAGCGCGACTCTGCTATTTTCGTCACACGGGGAAGTAATTCCAGTACCGGCGACCGAGATGGAAGGAGAGGGAGATGAATGAAAAAGTTGTGCGATCACTGTGCGGGTTCTGCCATGCCAACTGCGGCATCAAGGCCCATATCAAGGACGGCCGCGTCTCCCGCGTGGAGGGAGATCCGGACCATCCGGTGAACAAAGGCTACCTGTGTCCCAAAGCCCAGGCGATAAAGCCGATGCTGGAGTCAAAGGAGCGCCTTGCCTATCCGCGCAAGAAAACAAAGGGAGGGTTCAGCCGAATCACCTGGGATGAAGCATTCGATATCGCTGCGGACAGGCTTGCGAAGATAAGGGAGAGTTACGGACCCGAGAGCCTTGTGCATTGCCATGGAGCTCCGGTCACGTACGGAGGCAGGGACGGGTTCCTGCAGTTCATGGGCGCCTACGGTTCTCCCAATCTTACGGGCGCGGCGAATCTCTGTCATGTTCCAAGACGAATCGCGTTCATGGATGCCTTTGGGGGGAGACCTGAGCCTGATTACGAGCACACGAAACTCGCAATATTCTGGGCTTTGAACCCGGTGAACACGACGCGGTACAGCAACTACGCTGCATATGACGGCTTTCACCAGATCCCGGCCCGGCTCAAGGAGAGAGGCGCAAGGATCATCGTCGTTGATCCGGTTCACTCGGAATCGGTTCCGCTGGCTGATGACTGGATCCGGCCCAACATTGGCACAGACGTGGCGTTGGGCTTGGCAATGGCTCACACCATCATCGCCGAGGGACTCTACGACGAAGCCTTCGTGAAACGATGGGTGGCTGGTTTTGATGACATCAGGAAACACGTGGAGCTTACGTCCCCCGAGTGGGCAGAAAAGATCACATCAGTCTCTGCAGGGAAGATAAGAGAGATCGCGCGGTTTTATGCAAAAGCCGATGGAGCTACGATCGTCGACGGGAACGGGATCGACATGCATACCGCAGGTGTGGACATGGCGAGAGCCATCTGTCTGTTGATCGCGCTCACCGGCAATATCGAGAAAGAGGGTGGGAATGTCTTCTTCCCCTTTGCTGCTCAGGCAGCGTTGCCCACGATAAAGCTGGAAAAGAAATCGATGGGCAAAGAAGTGTTCCCGTTATTTCCCCAGGTGCCGTTTCCTTTCATCAAAGAGGCGCTGCTCAAGGATGCGCCCGGCAGGCCCAGGGCCATGGTTGTGCACCACGCTAATCCTGTACTTGTTCAGGCGAACCAGAATCGCACGATGCAGGCGTTGCAGAAATTGGATTTTCTGATGGTGCTTGATATCTTTCCGACCGGAACGACTGAAATGGCAGACCTCGTTCTTCCGGCTGCCGCAGACCTGGAAGCAGTTGATTACCGGGCCTACTCGAGCAGCCGTGGCGGGTTCTTTGCGCTTCGGGAAAAACTCGTCGAGCCTCTCGGCGAATCGAAGTCAGTATTCGAGATCGAGTATGAGCTCGCCCGGAGGATGGGCATCGAGCAGAGCTACCCTTTCAAGAACGCTGAGGAATGGATCAACTTTGCAGTCAAGCCGGCGGGTGTCACCCTGGATGATTTGAGGAAGAATCAGATAGTCTACGCCTCTTCGCCCATGGTCTACAGAAAGTATGAAAAGGATGGCTTCCAGACGCCTTCGCGCATGGTTCAGTGCTATTCTGAGAGATGCAAGAAGGCCAATTACGGCGCTCTGCCGGCATTCCGGTCCCCGGAGGAATCTCTCGGGGACGCCTCTGCTTCGAGGGAGTACAGTCTCCTCGGCACTACGCGCAGGACCGCCGAATACGTGCATACGAAGCTGGTCAATCTTCCCACTGCCGGCAGGATCTATCCTGACCCTCTTCTCAGCATACATCCGGCTGATGCTCAAAAGAGAGGCATACAGCAGGATACCCCTGTTGAGTTGGCATCGCCTCGAGGAAAGATTATCGTGAAGGCAAAGATTACCGAAGATGTTGGGCCCGGTATGATCGCCGTCGACTTCGGCTGGGGAAATCCGACAGACAACAAGCCCAATATCAATCTGCTCACCAGCGATTCAGTATGGGACCCTGTCTCGGGAGGCTATCCCAACAGGCTTTTTGTGTGTGAGGCAACGCCCGCATGATGACCGATTTCTTCATGCCCTTTTTCATGCGCTTTTCTTTCTCTCTTGTCTGCCGATATATTCAGGAGAGAAGGGAGAGGCTATTCTGCGTGCATGAAAAAGTCTAAAGTCATTACGCTCGTTCTGGTAACCGGGAGCGTGCTCATCGGTTGTCAGCAGAGGAACCAGTACGCAAGCTGGGATGATTGCGTCAAGGACTACGGGGACGCATCTAAGTGCACCGAGGAAAGGGAGCATATGGGAGGGGGTGTCTACTACAGGTCCTACTATGGACCATGGTACCGTGGCTCCAGTGGCGATCCCGTCAACAATCCTTCTGTACGCACTGCTAGAAGCGTCGGTGTGGTGCGCGGCGGATGGGGATTTCACGGCTCCTTTGGTTCGCATGGGTAGCACCGGATGAAACGATCTCCTGTTTCGAATATTCGCAAGAACTGGAAGGCACGGCTCGAGGAAGTCGGTTTCCATTTCTATGAAATGGAGGGAAAGCCGTACTGGGACGAATCTGCGTACTATGAGTTCACCTCGGATGAAGTGGATAGGCTGGAGGCGGCAACCGAAGAGCTTTACCGCATGTGTCTTGATCTGGTGGATCGGGTGGTTAGGGAGCAGCTTTACGAGAGGCTTGCCATCCCTGCGGCATTTCACCGGTACGTGGAGAACTCGTGGGAGAGGAGAGAGCCGTCGATTTATGGCAGGTTCGACCTGTGGTACGACGGCAACGGTGAGCCTAAGCTCCTCGAGTTCAATGCCGACACGCCGACAGCCCTCTTTGAGGCGAGCATCGTGCAGTACTACTGGCTCCAGGATTACGCGCCGAAAGAAGATCAGTTCAACTCGATCCACGAGAAACTCCTAGACGTATTCCAGACGGGGATCAGAAGTGCCGTAGGTGGTGACGTCCTCTACTTCTCGTGCGTGAAGGATACTCTTGAGGATCTCACCACAACAGAGTATTTGAGAGATCTTGCCATTCAGGCGGGTATTGAGACCGACCATATCTATATCGACGACGTGGGCTGGGATCTCGCTGCACGGCAGTTTGTGGATCTCCAGGACAGACCCATCAACTTTATGTTCAAGCTCTATCCCTGGGAGTGGATCATCACGGAGTCTTTTTCCAACCAGTTGCTTACCTCCACGCTCTCACTCTTTGAGCCCTCGTGGAAGATGATTCTGAGTAACAAAGCTATACTCCCGCTTCTCTGGGAGATGTACCCGAATCACCCCAATCTCCTGCCCTCATTCTTCGAGCCGCCCAACAGCGACAGGACGTTCGTTGAAAAACCTTTCTTTTCCAGGGAAGGGGAGAACGTGAGGACAGGCACATGGTTCGTGCGAAAAGGAAAAAGGGCCATCTACCAGGAGTATAAAGAGCTACCGGATTTCGAGGGCAACTATCCTGTCATAGGTTCGTGGATCATCGGTGATCGTGCGGGAGGAATCGGCATGCGGGAGGACACGACACCCATAACGAACAATCTCAGCCGTTTCGTTCCTCATCTTTTCAGGATCTGAGAGGTGAAAGGCAGCTTCCAAAGCTAAGAAGTACGTACGCATGGGAGGACACGCAATGGACTATGAATTCAGCCCGGAACAGAGCCAGACACTGTCGGACGTTGCAGCAGAGGTTGCGCGTGCGGGAAAGGCCATCCTTGTCGCCGGCATCCTTACCGCTATCTATATAGTGCTCACGTTTGTCGACCCCAGGGAGCTGGTGCTGGTAAGTGAGAGCGGCCGCACGTTTCTCACCGTGGTGGATTATGGCCTCTGGGTGCTCATTGCACTTCTTGTCATGTACGTAAGCATAACCGTGATACGTCTCGCAACACCCCTCAAGTTGATAGCGACTACCTCAGGGAAGGATATTTCCCATCTCATGGAGTTCATGAAAGAACTGGGCCGTATCAGTCGCGTCTGCTTCTCCTGTCTTATCGTGATATGCGTACTCGTGGCGGCCAGTCTCGGCCTGGCTATCGTTGTCTTTTGATCCCGCCGGTTTACGTAAAGAGTATGTTAAATCTCGGTACAGGGCGCGCGCCTGACCATCCAAGTCAAACTCGGAATTCATCTTTGCAGTTTCTTCGCAATATAGACGCGAAGGGGACAATCGCAGAAATGTACGTTTGCATACGACAGCAAGAACAGGCAACCTTCTCTATTTTTCTCCAGGCACTCAAGAAACGACTCCGAGCCGATATCCCCTGTTTTACAGAGATTAGCGAAACCTGATCTATGGCATACGAAATCTTTAGAGCACTGCAGTTCAGCCATAATCTTTCTTATTTGTTCCTCGTGGTCAGGGTTCACGTGTCTCCTCCTTGCCGTAACATGGGCGACCTTCCTACAATGAGCCTGCAATCAGGTATTCGAGTCTAACGCTCCTGGACCGTGAGCACTAGAGGCAGATGTATTGCTATCTTTGTACCATGAGATGGGCGGCTTTTTACGGTTATTTGCCCGTTGTGCTCTTCGATAATCTTTCTTGCCACTGCCATGCCGAGTCCCGTACCGCTGCTCTTCTTGCTGTAAAAAGGGATAAAAAGATGCTTGATAGTGTCCTTGTCCATTCCCTTCCCATAATCTTTGATACGTATGAGCGCCATATTGTTCCTCTTGAGCAGGCGTATTGAGACGCTCTGCCCTGTCTGCGACGCCTCAATAGCGTTGTTGACGAGGTTCGCCAGCGCTCTCTCCAGATATGCGGGGTCCACCGAAATCATGAGCGGCTGCTCTATGGCGTCAATGACCAATCCGACCCCCTCCTGCTCCGCTTTCGCTGCGGACGTCTGGAGCAGCTCGCGTATGAGTTTCGCAGCATCGTGTTCTCTTCGATTAAGCTGCAGTGGTTTTGAGAAATCAAGCGCACCATCCATGACCAGCTCCATCTTCTCAACGGCGCCGCTTAGGCCGCTTACCACCTCTTCACACGTAATCGTCCCCTTTTCCAGTCGCCTGATCGCGGCCTTCAGGTTGAGAAGCGGGTTCTTCAAATCGTGCACAATGATCGCCGCCGCCTGGCCAAGACCTGACAGGTACCGGTGCTCTTCCAGCTGTTTTCTGCTGCTATTCTTCAGATCCACAAAGAAACCGATGAGTAGCGCGAACATGGCCGGGAAGATGACATGGATCGAGTTGTCCAGCAGCCACAGAGAAGCACCGCGCCAGTCAGCAATCATATAGCCCCCATAGAGCAGCGCAACCATAAGGGAGGTAAGCAGTGCGCCTGTAAATCCGAATAGAAGCCCCGCCGCAAGGAGAGGTATATAGTGAAGCTCGGCATAGATTGAATGAAGATGCTGATTGCCGTTCGTTGTGATGTGGTGAAGGTACGTGATCACCACGACAGAAAGACCAATCAGGATGGCAGCAAGAATTCGCCTGTTTGTTACCAGGCTCTTTGCATTGGGGGAGGAGGGCTCCAAGGATGTTCCTAAAAAGAAACACTGTAGCGATATATGAAAGCCGCTGTCAAGCGTGGAACCTCTGTGCGCTGCTGACCTCACTGATCCAGATCGACGGGCCTCTCGATGTAGGAGTCATAATCCTGCTGGAGTGGTGCATAGGGTTCACGCAACAACGGAGAGGACATGATGAAGTCGGCTGTGGCCCGGTTACAGGCTATGGGCACATTGTAGAGGACGGCGATCCGTAACAGCGCCTTCACATCCACGTCGTGCGGGTGAGGCTGCATCGGATCCCATAGAAATATGACTGCATCGACCTTGCCTTCGGCGATCATTGCACCCAACTGTTGGTCGCCGCCCAAGGGTCCCGATTTCAATCGTTCTATATGGTAGTCGAATTGCTCCTCCACGAGCTTCCTTTGAATCACATCTTCGATGAGCCTCCCCGTTGTGCCAGTACATACCAGTTTATGATGGACCAGTGACTTGTAGTTAAATTCAAACCATTCGATGAGATCTTTCTTGCGGTTGTCGTGTGCCACGAGTGCTATCGTTTTTGTCGTCTCCATAACGTACTCCTGTCTCTTGGAATCTCTTCTCCCGTGGTCTAGAGTCGGAACGGATTTGAGTACATTGCCGGATCTCTACCAGGGTGTGGTTAGCGGAGTTTCGAATAGGTGGGTAAGCCACCAGTGATAGTGTATCTGATTTTTCCATAGTATGCAAAACGAACTACTGCCCGAACCCTTCACGCCACCCGCTTGATAGGCGACAATGCCCTTTTCTTCCATTCTGTCGGCCCCGACGTTGCGTACAGACCGGGCGCCCGGATGTGGAGATGGGCCGTGTGGGGCAGAAGTGCAAGCGTATGTACGGGTTCTCTTCCCGCGAGCGTGTGCCTGATCATCGTTGATGAGTAGGTCAAAGGAAAGACCAGGTATGCATGAGAGATCGAGCCGTGTCGCTGCGCCGCAGTGAGCGAGGCCCCTCCGTAGCTCCGGGCGTTCCCAGACATCGCCAAACAGCACGTGGTCGGTGAGCTCAACAAACCTGGGCGCGAAATCACCAATAATAATAATATCAATCATCTGTCGCAATTCCTCTACTGCAATCTGCTACTCGTGAGAATCCTGTACGTTTGATTATTACTCGCTTCACTTTGTGACTGTTCACTAACTTTCTGGATGTATTATCATTACGTCATGAAGAATCCTAAGGCAAAAATGTGGTTCGGGTTCGCCATGGCCTCTGTCCTCATAGGCGTCACTCTGCTTGTATCGGCCGGGACGACCAACTATTGGCAGGCATGGGTCTATCTCGGGGTAGGCGCCGTATCAGGTGTTCTTCTGACGCTTTCTATAATAAGAGATCCGATACTTCTCGAAAACAGAACAAAGGGTGGCCCGACTGCGGAGCAACGACTCATTCAAAAGATTATAGTGTTGTGCACGGGCTTTCCGGCTATCGCTGCGTTCATTATTCCCGGCCTGGACCGTCGTTTCGCATGGTCGAACGTGCCATCATGGCTCTCCATAGTCGGCGACCTCCTGATTATAGTGAGTCTTTGGATGGTCTACCGGGTATTCAAAGAAAACTCTTTTGGCTCCACGACCGTCGAGATCACCACTGGCCAAAGAGTGATCACCACCGGCCCCTACGCCATCGTACGCAATCCGATGTATTCAAGCGCTGCGGTTTACTCTATCGGAGTGTCCTTGGCGCTCGGTTCCTACTGGGGGCTCATCGCTTCTGTCCTCGCGATCTTCGGCCTCGTCTGGAGGCTGTTTGATGAAGAACAATTCCTTACCGAAAATTTACCCGGCTATACGGAGTATTGCGCCAAAGTGCGTTGGCACCTTATACCGGGAATTTTTTAGAATCAGCTGCCAGTTTAAAATAGGTTCCGGAACGGTACATTTTTTCAAGACTCTAAAAAGAATTATATTTCGTATTATGAAAGTAACTCTTCCTCACATCATCCGCTCATCCGTTATCGGGACGATTGTCATCCTTGCTCTTCTCTTTATTCCAGCAGGGACGCTTACGTATTGGCAGGGATGGGCATACGTTGCCACGTTTATTGTTTGCTCCCTCGCATACACGGTGTATCTAGCAAAGCACGATCCGGCATTGCTGAGGCGACGTATTGAAGCTGGCATTTCTCACGAAAAGGAGCCTGCGCAAAAGGTAATTATGTTCTTTCTCTATGTTTCCTTTGGTGCGCTCATCATTGTGCCGCCGCTTGATTTCCGTTTTGGCTGGTCGAACGTGCCATGGTATGTCTCGATCTTCGGAGACGCCCTCGTCGCGGTCTCGTTCTATATCTTCTATCTCGTGTCAAAGGTAAACACGTATGCAGCTGCGAATGTCCGTGTCGAAGAAGGGCAAAAGGTGATCTCGACCGGCATATACGGACTCATCCGGCATCCGATGTACTCCGGCGCCCTGTTTCTGATTGTGGGTACGCCGCTCGCGCTTGCTTCGTGGTGGGCATTGCTGCTCATTCCCCTCTTCACACTCGTCCTTTATTTCCGGATTGTAAATGAGGAGAAAGTACTTCTGCGGGACCTTCAGGGATATGCAGACTATTGCGCCAAAGTGCGTTGGCACCTGATACCGGGAATTTTTTGACTTTGTAATCGCTTAACAGGGCCGCCGCTTGTGGCACCACTCCCTCGACGCCCCTTTGATCTACATAAAGCGTATGTTTTCCGGTTGACGGCATTTGCTTCAGGTCAACCGTCTGGAAGCAAGTGGAACGTCAACGTCAAATTCCGACCGTTGCCCCGTCCAGCACTCTGCGCACCGTCTCTGCCAGGTCCTTTCTCACCACAGGTTTCATGACAAATGCACAGATACCCACGTCTTTTGCCTTTTCAGGTGACACCATCTCGCTGTACCCCGTGCAGAGGATGATGGGCAGTTCCTTCCGTACTCTGAGCATCTTCCGGGCCAGCGTCAGCCCGGTCACGTCCGGCATGGTCTGGTCCGTGATGACAAGATCGAAGCGTGAAGGATCCTCAAGAAAGAGGTTCCAGGCTTCCGCGCCGTTTGCGGCCACCGTCACCTGGTACCCGAGGTGCTCAAGCATACTTTGTCCCATCTCCATGAGCAGCTCCTCGTCGTCGACAAAGAGTATCCGCTCGGTGCCTCTGGGTAACGCGAAGGCCCTTGTTTCTTCCCTTGTGGCCTCGGGTTTTTGCACGTGAGGCAGGAACACGTCAAAGGTTGATCCCTGTCCGACTTCACTCTGCACCGTGACGGCGCCATTGTGACTCTTGATGACCCCGTAGACAACGGCAAGGCCCATGCCCGTACCTTTTCCCAGTTCCTTGGTCGTGAAGAAGGGCTCGAATATCCTCTGTCGTACGTCTTCGGTCATGCCCATTCCCGTATCTTTCACCGTGAGCTTAAGGTAGGTGCCCGGGCTCATATCGGGATCGGGTAGCACGCTGCCTTCGGGAAAGACGACCGAGGAGAGCGCTATCGTGAGCTGTCCTCCCTCCTCCCGCATGGCATCGGCAGCATTGGTGGCGAGGTTCATGAGGACCTGCTGGAGCTGCGTGGCATCTGCGAACACATGATCGTCGTTCGTACTGATCAGGAGGGGCATCTGTATGGTGCTCGGCAGGGAGGATCTGAGCAGCGCGTGCGTCTCGTTGATCAAAGGCGTAAAGCTCAGCTCCTTCCGCTCTCCTTTTGCTTTCCGGCTGAAGGCGAGGATCTGCTTGACGAGGTCTCTCCCCCTGAGGCCCGACTGAAATATCCGGTTCAGGTGATGCTGGGCATCCGCGTCCGCCGGGATGTTATCCTTTGCCAGTTCTGTGAAGCCGATAATGGCCGCGAGCACGTTGTTGAAGTCATGGGCGATACCGCCGGCGAGGGTGCCGATGGCCTCCATCTTCTGAGCCTGCCAGAGCTGCTCTTCCACTTTCGCGCGCTCGGTCATCTCTGTTTCCAGCCTTTTATACGCCTGGGTCAGCTCAGCGGTCCGCTCCTCAACGCGCCTCTCCAATTCGTCGTGGGCCTTCCGGAGAGCCTCCTCCATCTTCACCCGCGCCGTTACGTTCCGGAAATAGCCGATGATGCCGTTGGTCCGGCCTCGTGCATCACGTTTCGGAATATATGAGCCTTCAAAGTAGTGCACGGCGCCGTCGGGGGCTTTAAGAGGGGAACTCACATATTCAGTGGTGCCCGTCTCAAGTACCCGCCTCTTGATGATAGTGAGCGTTTTTGCATCATGTTCAGAAAGAATGTCAAAATCAGTCTTCCCAAGCATATCCTCCTCAGTCAAACCTAGCTGAGGATTCAACACCCAGGTATAACGAAGCTGAGCGTCCTGCATGAGAATGTGGTCGGGAGTGTTCGTGGCGATGAGCCTGAACTTCTCCTCGCTTTCGTGCAAGGCCTTCTCCACTCTCTTGCGCTGCGTGATGTCGAGTGAGACATTGGCGAGAAAAAGAGGCTCCGCAGTCTGGGGGTCAGCGATCGTGAAGCACATGGCGTGCACGTCCGTCAGTGCGCCGGTCTTGAGATTGCGATATTGCAGGTCACCCTCCCATGCGCCATGCTCCCGTAATGCAGGAAGGACTTCGGCCCGTGCTTTTTCCTGTAGGTGATCCGGTATCACCTGCAAGATGTCTGTGCGCTCAACCTCTTCGGGTTCTACGCCGAGCATTCGCGCACCCGCTTCGTTGAGGAAGACCATCTTTCCGTCGAGGGTCGACACGTTGACGAGTTCGCCGCTGAACCTCACCACAGATGCCAGCTTCTGAAGTTCCTTCTCCGCTTGCTTGCGCTCCGTGATGTCTCTTATGGCCGTGATCCGCATCTGCCGGCCTTGATTCCCAATCGTCCGGCCGTGTGTCTCGACGCTGATCGGCGTTCCATCCAGGCGGAACATCCGATGCTCGAGGTGACTCTCAACGCCACTCCTAATGTGGCTCATCACCCGATCTCGGTCTTCGGGCGCCACGAGCGTCGCGATCTCCTTCCCGATGAGTTCGGCCCGAGTACCCCCGAGGATCTTGAGCAGCTGGTCGTTGGCGTCCACGAGCCGGCCATTTTCTGAGACACCGATGCCCTCCAGGGCAGCTTCAGTCAAGGTGCGGAAACGCTGCTCGCTCTCCTTGAGCGCCTCCTCGGTGCGTTTACGGTCCGTGATGTCGTGCGAGATGGCGCCAACGCCGTAGACTTCACCCGAGGTGTTGACCAAAGGGAACTTGCACGTCAGAAACACGTGGTGGCCGTCCTGTAAGTCTGCTGTCTCCTCGATCTGCAGGGGCTGACCGGTTCTCATGACCTCGGCATCATGGGAGCGCCAGTAATCGGCTACGTCCTTGGTAGCTATATCGAAGTCGGTCTTACCTTTAAGCTTTTCCCTTGTTATCCCGAGCATCTTCTCCAAGGACGCGTTGATGGTAATGAATCTTCCCTCCCGGTCCTTCAGGAAAATGGGAGAGGGGCTGCCGTCGATGACGTCGAGAAAGAGACGGTGCGATTCCTGCAATTGTTCTTCGGCCTTCCTGCGTTGGGTGACGTCGCGGATGATAAGCTGCACCGAGGGCTCGCCATCGTAGGTAATGGGGGTGCCCGTCGCCTCGCCCCAGAAGGCTGTACCGTCGGGACGCAGATACTTCCCTTCGAGGAGCGGAGTGGAGAGTCCCTCCTCCTGCACCTGCCGGACACGGGCCCGCGAAGTCTCCAGCCTCTCCGGAGGGATGTACTCATAGATCGATTTTCCGATGAGCTCGTGCGGGCTCGAGGCTCCCAGGAGGCGCGTCCCGGCGGGGTTGACGTAGCGCATGCAGCCGTTGCGGTGGACCGCAATGCAGTCCGGGGAGAGACTTACCAGGCTCCGGTAGCGCTGTTCGCTCTCCCGCAGCGTCTGTTCGGACTCCTCCCGCCGGGTGATGTCCGCCTGCAGCTGCCCTGCCATGGTGTTGAACGTCTGTGAAAGTCCCTTGAGCTCGGACGGGCCGTCTTCGGCAATGCGTGCGCCGAGGTCTCCATCCTTCAGCAGTCTCGTGTGAGCCTGAAGTTTTTCTATGGGTAACGCGATGGTGCGGGCGATGCCGAGGGCAGCGAGGAGGGCGAGAAAACAGACGGAGGCAAAGGCTATCCCTTGCCGCCGCATGAAGGAGACCACCGGCCGCATCGCGTCTTCTTCATTGCGCCCCGCTGCGGCTACCCAGCCGATCGAACGTATCGGGACAGCTGCCATGATCCGGCTCGTTTTGCTGATAGGGGAGAGATCCACGAATGAGAGTTCTTCGCCCGCCAGGCTCCTCTTGAGCATGGGCAGCATCTCGAGCCATCTTCGCTGTTCCCAGGTCCACGTGACATGCGGGTATCGGTAGACCAGCATGCCCTTGTCGTCTATGAGGCTCGTGGCGCCCTGTTCGGCCCGTTGGACTGCCAGGGCATCGTCCATGCGTTCGGGATCTACGGCGGCCATGACCACCCCCAGGAAGGTCCCCTTCGCATCGCGGATCGCCCGGCATACACCAAAGGATGGCAGCTGCTCCACTTTCGAGAGAAGGAGCTCGCTCACCGACCATTCACGGCCCGAGCGGACCTGCTGAAAGTAGTCACGGTCCGCTATGCTGATCCCAACAGCGCTGGGCATGCTGGAGGCGGTGACGATGCCGTTCGGGTCAACCCAGTTGAAGCGGCGGACCGCGGGGTTGTCCTTCGCGCTCTTTTCGAGGAGCCGGCGAAAGTCGGAAGCTGATATGCTCGGTGAAGCGGTGGCGGCCAACCCTATCGCAAGCTCCTGCCGTAACAGATCGTTAATGAAACCCTCGAACGTTTTCCCCATTGCCCGTCCCATTTCCAGGTTGGCAAGGAGTTCCTGGTTTCGTCGGTCCCGGTACACGTCATAGTACGTGTATGCCTGCAGGATGAGAATCGGGACAAGCACCGCGAGCATAAGCAGGATGAGCCTGCCCCTGATGCTCTGCGGAAAGGCTCTCTGGAGCGACAGTTTCCTCATGCGTCATGCCTCCTCGTCATCGGGTCATCACGTTGATGAGAATGTGAAACGGTGTTTCTCTGGAGGAGCCTCAAGATGACTCCTATCTGGTCTTGTACTTTGGAGAGCGAAAGATAGACCGGCCCCCACTCTAAACCGATTCACGGAGAATATAAGCGCTTCTTCTCGCTTAGACAACCCATGGAGCAAAAAACCCTGGGCAGTGGGATGCTCCGTTTTCCTGACCCAGGTTTCCGCTTGGCTGTCAATCCAAAAGAACTAAGAAAGGAATTATTCGTTTTGAAAAGTGGCGAGTTCACCTACAACTGCACAATCCCGGTGGCTGTCAAACACAGACGATTACCAGGAGAAAGAACGCGGTCCAAAAGAATACGCGGGAAGGAAGAGGAGTGAAATTCTACCTTCCCACGTTGGTGGATCAGCGGTTCAGTTGCTTGGCTTAGAAGCCCTCTCCTATACCCGCCACTCTCGCTGACTGCGCGTGGCAGTACACGTCGACCGAGTTCTGGCGGGGGATGTCCATGCGCACCCAGATCAGGTCACCCGCCTCGAGGTCATACTCCGTTTCCCCCAGGGCATTGATCTGGCCGGTCATGGGAAGCTTCGTGACGACGGTCTTGTCCATACAGGCCTTCAGGAGGATCCTGGCGTTTGTGGAGCCGTCCAGTACCTGGGCGTTGACGTTGTTGGACATGGCCCGGGTCACCGGGTCGAAGGCCAGTGTGTAGGAACTCGGGTTCTTGAAGGCGGTCAGGTGGAAGGGAGTGGTAAAGGCAGGGTCGGCGTAGGGGCCAGGGTAGGCGATTGCCGTGATCTTGGGAAGCGCCGTGTTGTTCACCGGGCTCACCCCCGGATCGACCTCCTGACGGACACACGTACCGGCGCCGATCCGCTCGCCCGTCTCACCAGCGCACAGCTCGATGGAGCCGTACTTGTAGGCGGCAAACGCGTTGGGCTTCAGGACACCGCACTCGAGCACGATGTTAATTTCCCCCGATGGCTTCTGCGGAAGGCGGATGAACCATTCGTAGAAGAGCCCGCGTTGCCGGCCGGGGTCACGGCATTCTTGAGGCCGCGGTCCACGAAGCCAGCCCCCGGACTCTGGACAC
>DATKNH010000005.1 GCA_035541455.1 Syntrophorhabdales bacterium | reverse complement strand
CAGGCCTGTAGCAGAAGGCGTCCCTGCGATCTGAGCGAGGTAGGTCCCGTCGAGATTCTTGATGTGCGCGTCAACATTATCGAAGTAATTGTAATGTATCTGCTCTTCGTCCATGATCAGTTCGAAAAGCTTTGAGCTGATATGGTCCCCATTTTCTTTGCAGATTATGGCGTATTCGTTATAGGACACAATGGTCGCATCCTCGAGGTCTGCGTCGAATCGGAACACCACTTCCACCTTCTGTCCCTGCTGTGTTTTCGCTGCAGGCTCTGCGGTCGGCTCGCCATCCAATTCCTTGATGCGGTCTGCGAACATTTCTGCGTGGCGCATTTCATCTACTGCGATCAGTTTGACTTTGGCCGCCATGTCTCCGTAATCCATGTTATCCAGATTGTAGTGCTGATTCATGTACTGGTGAATGGCGTGCAGCTCGTGTGCGCGCGCTTTATTCAACACCTCAACAACCTTTTGTCTTCTTTCTTCCCTTGAAGCTTGAGCCACGAAACACCTCCTCACTGGTTATTCATAGGTAATAGAAATCGATTGTACAAGCTTCGGCTACGTGCAACTGAACCGGTTATATTCTGTGCACGAGCACGCTTTTTGTCAATTGGTTTTCTTCTTCGCGGTGGCCGGCGGTTGATACTTGCGGAGCATCAGCGAAAGCGTCACGACAGTCACCGAGCTCATTGCCATGGCGAGTCCGGCAAACTCGGGCTTGAGCGTTACGCCGAAGAAAGGATAGAGAATGCCTGCTGCAACCGGTATTAAGGCCGCATTGTAAGCGAATGCCCAGAATATATTCTGCTTGATCCGGGTCATAACTTTCCGCGCCAGCTGCACACCTGCGACCGCGTCCATCAGGTCATCCCGCATGAGGACAATCTGTCCGCTCTCGATAGCCACATCGGTGCCGCTGCCTATCGCAATCCCCACGTCCGCCTGCGCGAGGGCAGGTGCGTCGTTGATGCCGTCCCCCACGAACGCCACGGCTCCGTTCTGTTCCTGAAGCTTCTGCACTTCATGCGCCTTATCCTGCGGCAGTACCTCTGCAATCACTTCGTCAATCCCCACCTGGCGCGCAAGCGCCTGCGCTGTTCTCCTGTTGTCACCTGTTACCATTACAACCTTGAGACCCAAGTTCTTGAGCTCGGAGACAGCTGCTCTGGACGTCTCCTTGAGAGTGTCGGCAACTGCAATGACGCCAACGGCTGCATTTTCCCGAGCAACAAGCATCACTGTCTTGCCTTCCCCTTCCAATTCCCGCACCTTTTCATCCATCTCTTCCGGGTGCAGCACGTTCCGCTCGTGCAAAAAGATCCTGTTGCCGACGAGTATCTCATGACCGCCCACGGTCGCGATCACCCCTTTACCGCCGAAAGTATCAAACTGTTCGGTCTCTTCGATTTCGAGATGTTGCTCTCTGGCTTTTCGGACGATGGCTTCCCCTAAAGGATGTTGCGAATTTGTTTCGACACTGGCTGCAAGTCGTAAGAGTTCACCCTCATCAACGCCTATGGGAAAAATATCCGTCACTTCGGGGCGGCCCTTGGTGAGGGTTCCGGTCTTGTCAAAAGCCACAGCCTTGATCCGCTCCGATAATTCGAGGGCTTCACCACTCTTGATAAGGATGCCAAGTTCGGCTCCCCTGCCCACCCCTACTGTTACGGCCGTTGGCGTGGCAAGGCCCAGGGCACACGGGCAGGCGATGACAAGGATGGATATAAGGGTGGTAAGCGCAAAGAGCAGCGTATTGCCGACAACGAAGTACCAGATAACGAACGCGAGGAGCGCAATACCAAGAACCACGGGTATGAAGTACGTAACGACCCTGTCCGCCAGCCGCTGGACGGGCGGCTTTGCTCCCTGGGCCTCCTCCACGAGCCGTATGATCTGGGCAAGCAACGTGTCCCTGCCCACCCTCAGCGCCTTGAATCTGATCACCCCATTCTGGTTGAGTGTACCCCCAACCACGCTCTCTCCTTCCTTTTTTAGTGCCGGCATCGGTTCGCCCGTTATCATCGATTCATCGACGTAACTTTCACCCGCAACAACCTGACCATCCACCGGAATCTTGCTTCCGGGCTTGACAATCACGATATCCCCGATCTGCACGTCTTCAACAGAGATTTCCGTTTCTTCTCCGTCCCGCGCAATAATGGCCGTCTTGGGCTGCAGGCCTACCAGCTTCTTTATGGCTTCGCCTGTCTTTCCCCTGGCCCGCGCCTCAAGATAGCGGCCCATGGTGAGAAAGGCTGCAAGCATGACCGCGCTGTCGTAGAAGAGAAATTCTCTTGTCAGTATGATCTGGAACGTGCCGAGGATGCTTGCCACGAAAGAAACGCCAATCCCCATGGAATACATGACATCCATGTTCAGATTCCGGTTCCGCAAGGCCCGCCACCCTGCACGAAATATAGGATGACTCACATAAATGAAAGCCGGCGTTGCAACCACGAACATGAAGTACGCCATAACGTGATGAGACATGATCGGCAGGAACATAAGCACCATCAGAGGAATCCCCACAGCGAATCCGACGATCGCCTGATTCCGCTTGTCCCGAAGGTCTTGAAGGCGCGCTGCCTCACCCTCGTCCGTTCTTTCCCCTTCCAGCCCCAGGTACTGGTAGCCTGCCTCCGCAATGGCACTGCGCATATCGCCGATCGTGGTCAATCTTGGATTGTACGTGACAGTTGCCTTTTCAGTCCCCACGTTGACGGTAACGTTCACAACGCCCTGTAGGCGGGAAAGCGCATTTTCGATGCTCTTGGCGCACATCACGCAGGTCATGCCGCCGACACGGAGCGCAACCTTTTCGTCGGCAACACCGTATCCCGCGCCGGTGATAGCCGCCTCGAGCTCGGTGAGTTTTACTCTTGTCCGGTCGTATTCGACAGCAGCCGTCTCTTTGCCGAGATTCACCTGTGCTTCAGAGACGCCCTCGACCTGCGCAAGCGCTTTCTCTACGGCACGGGCGCACATGGCACAGGTCATGCCGGTGACCTTGATCTCTGTTCTTGTCGTAGAGTGGTTCATGATCCGGGACTTTTCACATTCAGCCCTGTAAGTATAGGCTCACCCCTCTTTTTTGTCCATGGTTCCACTGGAATACACGTATTGACAAGTGGCGCGCCCAGCATATAGTATAAGGTAATTCTATGTTTACCCTCTGTGTCAAAGAGAGTTTTGCCGCTGCTCACCGGCTTGAATCGTACCATGGGAAATGCGAGAATCTGCACGGCCATAATTTCAAAGTGGAAGCTCTCTTTGAAGGTGAGCATCTGAGCGAGGAAGGCATGCTGGTCGACTTCGCAATACTGAAAACGCATCTCAACACAATCCTTGCTGAACTCGACCACAAATACATCAACGAGATTCCTTTCTTCCAGGAAAGGGGCAGCTCATCCGAGTATATTGCTCTCTATATTCACGAGCGTCTGAGAACGTTACTTAACGAAAAGGGCGTTTCCGTGAAAGAAGTGCGGGTATGGGAATCGGAGAAGGTCTATGCAGCATACAGAAGTTGAATTGGCCATGAAAGATGTGCAGAACAGCCGCGATCACCGGAACATCGAGATAGACAAGGTCGGCGTAAAAAACGTCACCTACCCCATCACAGTACTCGACAAGGCAAACGGCTATCAGCACACCATTGCCACCATCAACATGTATGTGAACCTTCCTCATAATTACAAGGGCACGCACATGAGCAGGTTCGTGGAGATTCTGCACAGCAAGAAGAGCATGATCAACATGAAGAACCTTCCTGACATCCTGAGGGAGACCAAGGAGAAGCTCCACGCTGAAGCGGCTCACCTTGAGGTACGCTTCCCTTACTTCATCAAGAAGGAAGCACCTGTCACGGGGACCCCGGGATACATTGAGTATACGTGCGGCTTTGTTGGTCACATGGACAAAGATAACGTGATGAGGGACTTCACCGTATCCGTCTCTGTGCCCATCACGACCCTCTGCCCCTGCTCCAAAGAGATCAGCGAACACGGGGCCCACAACCAGCGCGGCGTTGTCACGGTGAATGTCAGGTTCAAGCGATTCTTCTGGATTGAAGATTTGATCTCGGCGATTGAACAGTGTTCCAGTTGCGACGTCTTCTCGGTGCTGAAACGGCGGGATGAGAAATACGTAACGGAGAAGGCCTATCTCAACCCAAAGTTCGTCGAAGACGTTGTCCGTGATGTCGCGGAAAAACTGAATAAGGAACCCAACATAACCTGGTTTACCATCGAAGCTGAAAATTTTGAGAGCATCCACAACCACAGTGCCTATGCGTTCCTGGAGAGTAAAAATAATAATGGAGGGCCGATATGAAAAAATGTGCTGTGCTGATTCTTGCCGTACTGTTGCTCGCAGGCTGTGCATCGACGTGGAACAAGATAACGGGCCAGGAAGATAAGCAGTCGATGCCCAAGAACGAGGCGCCGAACGTTACCTACTACTCTTTCCCTGATATCCCGATACCAACAGAACTGGAACTCGTCAGGGACAAGAGCTTTGTGTACGAGACTTCCAACCTGAAGACAGGCGTGCTTGTACTGAAGGGCAACCTCGACATCAATTCCCTGGAGCAGTATTTCAAAACGAATATGGCGAAGAATAACTGGAAATTCATGAATGGCTTCAAGTATGCCACCGTCATTCTCAATTATACAAAAGACGATAAGGCGGCCCATATCCGGATTTCACGAGAAACCTGGTCAACCTACGTGGAGGTTTGGGTCGGCCCGCTCGACAAGCCTATGATGATGAGTCCCACCACAGAGAGGAAATGAACCCTTACGCGTGGGTAAAGACACATACCGTCGAGAGCATGTTTGAGTCGGACATGCTCAGGGATGCTCTCGACAGAGAAGGTATCGAATATATGGTGAGAGAACACAAGGATACCGCATACGACGGTATTTTTATTCTCCAGAAGGGGTTTGCCACTTTTTTCGTGCGAGCAAAGGACGAGACCGCCGTCCAGACGGTAATACGGCGAATCAAGAACCTCCCCTATGTGGCGTTTTCGAAGGATTGATCCTGGACGCGTCTTATCTGAACTCACCCTCGACAGCCATTATGTAAGCTTCATCGGCGCAGGCGGTAAGACGAGCCTCATAGAGCATCTCGCATCCGTAGGAATCAGACACAAGAAGCGCGCGGTCATCACGACCACGACAAAGATATGGGTGAAAGAGCCCTACGCGCTCCTTTCCGAGCTGCATAGTGGACGTGCGATGCCCGATTTCATGCGCGTGGGCAAGTCGGTTGAGCAGAGAAAACTTACGGGTTTAGAGCCGCAGGAGGTCGCGGCACTCGGTTCAAACTTCGATCTTGTACTGATCGAGGCAGACGGCTCAAAAGGGAAGCCTCTCAAGTATCCTGCGAACTACGAACCTGTGATCCCATCCTTTTCTGACCGGGTAATCCTTATAGCCGGACTCGATGCCTTGTCAGGACGACTAGACGAGCAGGTATTCAGGCATGAACTTTTCGAACGAGCGACCGGCACGCGGGCGGACGCGCATATCACACCTTCTCTATTCCTGCGCTTCATGGAAGACGACGCGATGATGAAAGGGGTGGACCGCGACAAATGCGTGATTGTCCTGAACAAGTATGACGCGTGCGCTGAAAAACACGCGGTA
Organism: Syntrophorhabdales bacterium; assembly: GCA_035541455.1. NCBI lineage: Bacteria > Pseudomonadati > Thermodesulfobacteriota > Syntrophorhabdia > Syntrophorhabdales > Syntrophorhabdales bacterium. The sequence goes on along the minus strand of DATKNH010000005.1, from coordinate 1,974 downwards.
CCTGGCATTGCGAAAGCAGTACTGGAAGCGTCGGGGGTCGGTCGTGTACTGGTCTGCAGCATACTATTTGAGACATACTATGATGTCATACGAGTGTAGACAAGGGCAGAGATGCTTCTGCGCAGAAGCTCTTCCTTGCTCTTTTTTAATTGCGTTGGCAGAGAGCTGACAGTTGTCTGCTGAATCCGTTTAAGTTGACACTGCCTCCGATTCCGCATTATAAATCAGGTATGCCTGGGTGGCGGAATAGGTAGACGCAAGGGACTTAAAATCCCTCGGAGCTTCGCTCTGTACGGGTTCGATTCCCGTCTCAGGCATTAGTGCTTGCAAGAACTTACTCGCTACGTCCCGTTTCTGCTTGTGCACAATAACTGGTCAATGTGAGCGTGGCAAAAAGTAATTATGGAGGTGAACCTGTGTTCGGCACTACACTGCGAATCCTCATAGTCGCGGTTGTCTCTCTTCTCTGCTCAGCGTTCGATAGCGGCGCGCAGGGAGTGCTTGGCTCTCCACTCGAGGTGGTGGCCCGGATTTCCTGGCCCGATTTGTCGGGTCTGGCCGTCACGGCAGAGGGCCGCGTCTTCATCGGATTCCCCCGCCACGCCGACAGCCATTCGGGCCCGACACTCGCGGAGTATAAAGATGACGAATTGATCCCGTTCCCCAATCGGGTCATGAGCTTCCCGGGGGAGAAAAACCCCGCAGATCGTTTAGTGTCGGTGCATGGCATGACCATAGACACCAAGGGACGGTTGTGGGTGATCGACACCGGCAAAGAGGCAGGACAACCTATCAAGGCCGGTGCTGCGAAAGTCGTTGGTTTCGATGTCGACACGGGCAAGATTATCGCAAAGGTCATCCTGGCTGCACCTGTCGTGCTGGGGGTCAGCCACCTGAATGACCTGCAGATTGATCTCACGCATGGTGCTCAGGGCACGGCCTTTGTGACCGATTCCTCATTCGGCACGGAGCCGGCTCTGGTAGTAGTGGATCTGGCCAGCGGCCGTTCTCGGCGCATTCTTCAAGGAACGGCTTTTGTCGCGATTGACAGGAGCTTCATGACCTTTCTGGAACACGAGCCCCACGTCTATTCGCGGAGCAACGTGACGTTTCCAGTCGGGGGAGCGAACGGCATAGCCCTGAGTCCCGACAGTTCCAGGCTTTACTGGACCTCGCTAACCGGCAGGCGTCTCTACAGCGCTCCGACTGCTGTTCTGTCAAACCTTGACGCCAGGGAAGCGGATCTTGCGGGGTCTGTACGGGATGAAGGCGAGCGGCCACCCTGTGATGGCATTGCGATAGACCAAGAGGGCCGCATCTATTTCGGCGCCTTCGAACAGGAAAGTATTGTCCGGAGAAATGCTGACGGCACATACGCACTGATCGCTCACGACCCGCGTTTGACATGGCCCGACGCGCTGCAAGTGGCAAATGGTTACCTCTACGTCACCTTAGGGCAATGGAACAGGCACCCCGGCTTCAACGTCGGACACGATCTCAGGGTGCCGCCCTATCTCGTGGTGCGCATAAAGTTGAAGTAGAGGGTGCAGGCCATGAATGATAGTCATCGGTCCGTGCAGGGGCCGGTTATGCCCATCGTTCCTATAGCCTCTTTTCCTAACAAAAATAACCCCTTGGCCAATTGTTTTTGTTTGACAAAATAATAGGCTTGATATGATTCGAGTGCCTTCAGCCATTTCGTGTAGACACAAGTCAATTATCAGTCGTTGAGAAGAATGATCTTATGACGGGAATTCTTGCAATTCTCGGCTTGATCTTTTCTCTTATTATCCCCGGCGCGTCAACGGCGCAGACCACAAAGGAGGGATCGCAATGAAGACAGGTTTGATTATCGGATTGCTGCTCTTGAGTGTCCTCATAGGCTCAACCAGGGTGATGGGCTATACCATCGACGATACGTACTGGGGAGGTTTGCGGAATCACCTGTGGCCGACCACCAGCGATATTGCTGCG
>DATKNH010000004.1 GCA_035541455.1 Syntrophorhabdales bacterium | reverse complement strand
TGTTGCCTTGGTACTCCTTACTTGTGACAGGCCATGACGGGCCAGCCTCCGTGAAAAGGCCGTACCGCTAGAGAAAAAAGCTGAGAGAGACTAACAGTGCTGGATAAAAACCGACGAGCCTGATAGATCTGGCTCTTCTGGGAATAGTTCCGGGTGCAGATTCGATGACCGCTGGCATTCGGAGAAATTTGCGTCAGTGTGAGAAAGCTGGTCGACTGAAAAGTGATGCTTGAAGAAGATTACCCCATGCAATACATGAGTCGGCATTCCAAAGAGGTCCAGTGATTGGTCGGGATACAGGCTTTCGCATTGAACATAGTCCGGGACTGTAAAAAACAAAGCTGAACAGAAAATGAGGAATAAGAACATTCGCGATAGCACGCGTTTCATTTCTCTCCTCTATTCAGGAAAACTGCTCCTGATTGATAGAGTTGTCAATAGCTTTATGGCCCCTAACTAAAAATTTTTACCTTTTACCCGTATTTCCAAGTGCAAGCGTTTTGCCAATGCCCTTTCCCGCTCTCCGTCATCAAATTGGTAAGTTATACTGAGGACTTGCATGGCCAGGGCCGGAATCTCATACGATCACCATGTCCCGCTTACAGGAAAGCGTCTCGCATGCAGGACAAGCCTACGCGGATATTTAACAATATCAGGCTAGTTTAACAGGACAGAGGGCGTCGGTCGCCATCATCATCAGTTACCGGTCCCGCTGATCCGCGGGCCGTATTGAATGACAGAGACATCTTCGCCGGCAATGAGGGCGCTCCCTACCCGATGAGTCAGGCCTGTATTGCCCGCGGCCGTCACGGACACGTTGCCGTCACCCTGTTCCTGCTTGACCGAGAGGGTGATCCACGGATAAGCGCTTTTCGCGGTGAAGGTGCAGGTGGGCGATGAGCCCTTGACATAGACTTCCGCAGTGCCCCCGGGAAGCTGGAAGTAGATCGTGGTCGGCGAGACCGAGAATGTGCATGAAGCATCCTGGCCGAAGGAAGCAGGGGCAGCAATCAAGATGATCATGGATATAATAAGCAGAACAGAGCCGACGCATCTTTTCACAGGTAACGATCTCCTCTCGAAAACTAGTCTCGCTGTCGCTGGCCGGCGCCACGGTGTTTTCCACGGCCTCATTTTTTCATTCTCTCTTCGAACAGGGCCACTAGTCGCTTCAGGTGCTGCTTTTCCTCTGCGGCCAGCACACGGAAGACCTTTGATGGGGGCTTATTTTTAAGCCTCGCTTCCATAACTAGATAGAGGTCGTAAGAATTGGTCTCAAGGCCGACTGAAAACTCTAACACTTCAGATGCGCTTTTCCCTTTTGCCCATTGCACTGCCTCTGAAACGCGCACTCCGCCTTCCATGACATCGTCATCCTTTTCCACCGAGATTATGGATTTTGGATGACCGTTACTCGGGGGCTTGCCGGAGAACTCTCTGTAAAGATCGAGGAGCGTAGATTCATGGCGTTCCTCCGCCAATGCCAGTTCTGTGAACAAGCCCGAAACAGTGCTGTCGCCGAGAAGCATGTCACGCACCTCAGCATAAAACCGTCGAGAACCGTTTTCGAGGAACCACGCAAGCCCCGCCATCTCTTGCGGCGTCGTTGCGGGGGAGAAATAGGCGATGCCCGACTCGGGGGTTTTTTGTGCGACGAGACCTTTCCACGCCCTGATGCCTCCTTCCATACTGTAGACTTTTTCAAAGCCTGCATTTTGTAAAACAGAGGCAGCCGACCGGCTGCGAACGCCCGCCGCTCAGTACACGATGGTTGTCTTCTTCGGATCAAGTTCCGAAACGTGGTCTGCGAGCTCGCCCACTGGTATAAGCTGCGCGCCGGGAAGGTGGCCGTCCTCTTCATACTCCTTTAGTGTTCTCACGTCCACGAGGTTGTATTCGTCTTCGCTGTGGTCATCCAGGAATGCGCGGACCTCCTCGGGAGTCCATGTCGGGACGCGTTTGAAGTAGTCCAGAATTTTCATATCTCACCCCCTCGCTCGCTCCTCACGCTATTGTAAAATCCAGCCGGATCTATTTTGAATTCGTCGCTCGAAATTCCAAATATCAATATCGAAATCGCAAACGAGCTCCGATGCTCCGAAGGTCAAGTGCAACAGGCAGTTTCCTGCTACGGCTCCCACCGCGTTTGAAACTTTTGACATTTGGTGATTTGAGACTGTTTAGAATTTGGTGCTTGGAATTTGGAATTTCAAGGCTGAAGTTCATTCTGTAACCTCAGGCTTGTCCTCCCGTTCGCCCGACACCTGGAACATGCGCATGAAACGATTGTCAATATAGTCCTTCAGCACAAAGGCAAGTCTGCCATCCCACACCCAATCTTTTTTCCAGAAGATGCCACGGCCGTTGCCCATGTTGAAGATCAGCAGATAGTGCGGCTGCGGCTTAAAGGTCATCATCTCCCCGCCGTCGAGCGCTGCTTGCAGGTTGTGAAAGAGAATCGGATTCTCTCTCACTGCATAGACACCCACCTTTGCGAGCGGCTTGCCTTGCAGACTCACGCAGTCACCTCCACCGAAAATATCGTTATGCGCAACGCTCCGGAGGTGCGCGTTCACGAGTAACCCGCCATCTGCGCCCGTTGGAAGACCTGACTCTGCAAACAACCTTGCGGGCCTGATACCTATCGCCGCGAATGCCAAGTCGAATTCAAGTGTTCTTCCGTCGGTCAGCGCCACTCCATTCTGTTTAATCGACTTGACGAAACTTCCTTCGATGATCTCTACACCCCTTCCGGCAAGGGAACTCAGGGCAAGGCGACGCACCTTCTCCGGCGCGCCAGGCATGAGCTTTTCGCCTGCTATGAGCTTGATCGTGCCTTTGCCCCGGTTGGCATAGAGAAGCCGCCAGAGATTCGCGCATATCTCAAGTCCGGCCGGACCCCCGCCTATTACAGCATACTTCCACGTCTCGCCCTTTCTGATGCTTTCCAGAATTGTCTGCCTGGCCTTCAGAAGATTGACCACGGGCTTGACCGGTACAATGTTGTCCTGCTCTGCATCGGCGATCGACGCAACCGGGACCTCACTGCCTGTATTAAACGAGACCACGTCATAGATAACCGCACTTCCGGATTGCAGGAACAGGACATGGCGGACCGGATCGATCTTTACTACTTTATCTTCGACAAATGAGGCGCCCCTGTCCTCAGCCATCTTCCGGACGTGAAAGCGCACCTGCGATGGATGATAGGTGCCGGAGAGCATGCCGGGTCCCATGCCCGAATAGTAATGGAACGGCGATGCGCTGATCAATGTCACATTGTGGCCGGCCCGGGTGAAAACGGAAAGATTCTTTATTGCTGTGAGGTGCGCGTGGCCTCCTCCAACGAGGACAAGATGCTTACTCATAATATAAACCTAGACAAGCATATTTTATATCCAACTGCATTGAATTCGAAATCCTAATTTCTAAATCATAAACAATTCCGAATATTCAAAATCCTCAAACTCGGAAAGGCTAATCCATTTGACAGGTGTGACCTTTTAGGACATTTGATATTCGGGTAATTTGAGATTGTTTAGGATTTGGTGTTTCGAATTTGGGATTTTGAGCCACCTCAGTGCTTACCCCACAGTTCATCGAGTCGCTGGTCGCGGCCGCAGTTGTAACGGTAAAATTTGTAGCGGATGGGATTCTTCTTGTAGTAGTGCTGATGATATTCCTCCGCAGGGTAGAATTCCGATGCAGGAACAATTTCTGTGTAGATCGGTCCTTTGAAGCGGCCTGACTTTTCCAGCGCCTTCTTCGATTCCTCGGCCAGCAGCTTCTGCTCTTCGTTGTAATAGAATATGGCGCTGCGATACTGGGTGCCCGCGTCGCAAAACTGCTGGTCCTTCACGGTCGGGTCAATGTTGTGCCAGAAGACATCGAGGAGTTTTGCGTAGGAGATCTTTGAAGGATCGTAGACGATCTGCACAGATTCCGCATGGCCTGTTGTGCCCGAAGAGACTTCCTCATAGGTCGGGTTCTTCTTGGTGCCGCCGGTGTAACCTGGCGTGACGGATACTACGCCCTCCAGTTGATCAAAGGGGTGCTCCATGCACCAGAAGCAGCCGCCGGCAAACGTAGCCTTCTCAAACCCCATGCCTGCAGCCGTTTTTTGAGAGTCATTGGCAGAAAGCCATCCGGCTGCAAGTATAATGGGCAAGACTACAGCAATGACATAGAGTCTCATCATGTATTCCGTTCGATTTGGCCTGTCAGCAGCAGTCGACAGCAATGGAATCTCTGCTGAGCGCTGAAGCAATTACATTTTCTTCATGCCTGTTCGTATAAAGCTCTTCATTTCTGCTTCGCTCATCGCCGGCATGTCCGGATGGTCCTTCTTCGCATGCTTCATCCCTTCCATCATGATCTTGTCGACGGCTTCACCATCGTCCTTCGCATCAACCTTTATCTCGTAATTGCAGGGCGCAGGACATGTAAAAGAATAGTTCATTGCTGGTCACCTCCTTTCGTACATCCTAATCTAAGCTTCAAATCGGAAGTGTCAATGGGGGACCGTAGCTCCACTTCGCGTCTGCATCCATAGGGGGTCGGGGAATCTTGACAAATCGGTGACCACGTAATACCATCGGTAGAGACTTGAGCGGGCTGAAGGAGAATTTCGTTTGCAGAAGATCCGAAACACGAATCTGACAATACCCGTAGAAGGAAAAGGGCAGGCTTCAGCAATTCTCTCATTGCCTGAAGGTGCGTGCAAAAAGACTGCGGTCATTGTCGCGCACGGTGCAGGCAACGACATGCACAACCCGCTGCTGGCCAGCTTTGCAGAAGGACTCGCAGTGGCGGGGTATCCGGCAATGCGCTTTAACTTCCTGTATAAAGAACGCGGAGCCAAAGCGCCTGACCCCGAGGGAACACTGATCAAGACATGGCAGTCTGCTTACCGGGTACTCCACGAAGTTCGCGATCTCGATATCGATACATGGGTGGCGGCCGGAAAGTCAATGGGCGGCCGTATTGCATCGCAGATGGTTGCCCGTGGAATTCTGCCTGTCGATCGTATCATTTTTCTGGGATACCCGCTCCATTCTGCATCCAATAAAGAAAAGGTGCGGGATGCACATCTCTACCAGATAAAGATTCCCATGCTCTTCTTTGAGGGGACGCGTGACCCTCTCTGCGATCTGGGGCGGCTGCAGATGGTGTTGAAAAAGCTTCGTACCGCCTGGGAGCTGTACACCATAGAAGGAGGAGATCATTCCTTTCACGTGCCAAAATCGACCGGAGTAAACGACGAGGAAACCCACCGACGGATCACCCACAAAGCAGTCGAGTGGCTCGACAGTGCAAACGTTGAAAGTTGAGTCGTTGCCACGATTGACCCCATGGTTCTGTTCGGTTGCGATTCTCTGTTCTCTTGCACCAACGTTGGTTATTGCAGAACAGAGTTTGTCCGTTGGATACGGCTTTGCTTATTTGAACCTCTACCATAATCCTGGTTACATCCAGGGGTCGAAGCAATACGATTTTTTTCAAGTGGCCTACGATTACGAAAAGCAGGTCTGGCTCAAGAACCTTGCTGTCCTTGCAGAGCCATGGGCTGCCTATATCAACAGACCCGCTGACGGCGCGGATGTGGGTTTCAACCTGGGCATCAAGTATTACGTGCCCATCAATGAGCGATGGAAACCCTATTTTGTCGCGGCGGCGGGCATCGCGTACACGACCACCGGCTTTAAAGAACAGGGTACGCATCTCCTGTTTACGCCTCAAGCGGGCTTTGGCCTCAGGTACAGGAATTTTTTTATCGAAGACAGGCTGCGCCATCACTCAAACGCGCATACCGATTATCCCAACAGATCGGTCCACGCCAATATCATATCCGTCGGGTATTATTTCTAAGAAGATTTCCATTGTAAAGCGGCAGTGGACATGTGATATTGTTCATGCCCATGGTGAGTCGGATCTTCCTTGGTTCACTGCTAGTATGCTTCATACTTCTCCCCCACAAGGGCTACGCCGATATGTTCGTCGGCGGCGATACGACCTATACGATACAACAGGGAGACTCTCTCATTCTCATTGGAGCCAAGCTTGGAGTGGGCTGGCAGAGGATAGCGAGAGAGAATCAGATAGAACTGGACAAGCCGCTCAAGATAGGCCGCACGCTGAAAGTCAATACGAGAAGGATTATCCCGAAAAGCACGGAGTCGGGTATCATCGTGAATATACCCGACCGGATGCTCTACTACTTCAAGGAAGGGAAACTCGCGTCAGCCTTTCCCGTGGGTCTTGGCAAACCCGACTGGGAAACACCCACCGGCGCGTTCACAATTCTGGGCAGACAACGGAACCCGACCTGGCACGTGCCGCTGTCGATAAGGGAGGAGGTCGCAGCAAAGGGTGAGGCCATAGAGAGAGCTATTCCTCCGGGGCCGGACAACCCGCTCGGCAGGTATGCCCTGCGCACGTCAATGTCGGGAGTGCTTCTCCACGAAACAATCTGGCCTACCAGCGTGTATCAGTTCAGGAGCCACGCCTGCATAAGGATTCTGCCGGAGCACATGGAGAAATTCTTTCAAGGCGTGCGTGTTGGGACACAGGGGGAAATTATATATGAACCGGTGAAGGTTGCGTTGACTCCTGAGGGGCGGGTCTTTCTTGAAGTGCACCGGGACATTTACAAGAAAGCGGCATCACTGGATAGTGAAGTCAGAAAGCTTCTCGAGAAGCGCGGTTTGTCAGGAAAAGTGAATAAGGAGAAGGTAGACAGGGTCTTGCAGGATAAGCCGGACTTCGCGGAAGACGTTACCTCGTGATCGAGCGGGCGTTCGCGCGCCAGCCATAGGGGCCGATCCAGCTACGTTACCCGATCAAACATCTGGCTTGCCTCTTTTCTCTTATTGAGAAATAAGAGCGCTGCGTCCAACTCCTCGATGGGTAGCTGCGTATTCTTGCACGGACCTTGAGGCCTCCTGTTGGGCAGCGCGAGGACCGGAATTGTGTCGGCCACATCCTTGAGCCCACTGATCAAATCCCGTTCGCAGGCGATCGCAAGGATCACTGATGGGCGGTATTCCTGTATCGCCTTTCTCGCTTCTTCTCCGCCGGCCGCCGTTATTGTTTTTGCATTGATTGCGCCCAGTTTTTCCAACACCTGGCTCCTCGTTGCCCTCTCCAGACATCGCGGCAGCAGCACGAGGAGCCTCTCAGCACTCAGGTATTTGGACGAGGCCTTCAATACGATGTTGTGTACCTTTATGAAAGAATTGGAGACCCTGTCCCTGCCTATGCCGAACTTCTTTCCAAGCCACACGCTCTTTGGAAGCAAGGCGAGCAGTGATCTTTCTGTCCAGACGTAGGGCAGCAAAGACTTGCCGAATCTGGCGACAGAGATAGCCTGGGCCACAATTACGATCAGGAGAAGAATTGAGAATCCCTCTACACACCATTCCAGAGGCATGGAAGCCGCTTTGCTGAACTGTTCTATTCTGGGCTTCACCAGATACCACCCCGCATTAAGCAGGGCAATCACGAAGAGAAGTATGACTCCGGAGAGGATGAGAAAGGTTGCGCTGCTCTCATTCGTCTCGAGGTCGACTGAGCCACCGTCTCCCTTCCAGTCTGTCCATTCGTCCCCCAACTTCCGGTCCACAGGCTTGGCCAGGTTGCCTTCGTGGTCGTCACGCATCATAACCTCCCGAAGATCGATCCCTCACGTAACCTCATTTCACACACCGCTACGTTGCCTGTTTTCTGGTTTCAATGCTATCCCCATGCAAGGTCTTTACCGCGCGAGATTCTGCCAATCATCCTCGTGGTACCTGTTGTAAGAGTCTTCGCCTTAAGCTCAAAAGCCGGCATGGACGGGCCGGGTGTTATGCGCAGGGCGCAGTTACTCATAACTGTGGTAGCTTACCATGAAATGCCTTTCGAAGACTACAACAGGCGCCATCTGGTGTCGCGTCGGTCGCTTATCGGCGGTTAATGGTATAATAAGATTACTTCAGTGAGGTTGGATGGGCTGGTGTGTTAAAGAGGCATGAGTACGTTTGGCATTGGATTTGCTAAGCACTTATACTTCTATATGGAATAAGCTTCTGGGAATAGATTACCAGCAAGGAGGTGCGTATTGACGAGAAGGCTGACTATGTTTGCTGTTGCCGCACTCGTGGCGGCAATCTGGGTTTTATCAGCAGGGCCTGCCCAGGCCGCTGTCGAGTGGAAAGTGCTCAAGAGCCTCGACTTGAAAGCTGTCCCCCTGGATATGGCTCCTTCCATGGATGGACAGCGGTTATATATCCTGACGGCCGGTGAGATTCTTATTTACTCGATTCCGGAGGGCAGGATAACCGACCATATTGCCGTGGACAAGGACTTTGACCGCATTGTTGCCTTGCCGAGAGGGGACGCGCTCTCTGTTTCGAGCAGCAAAAAGAAGATGCTGCAGGTCGTCATGCTCGAGAGTATTTACAAGATAGACGTGAGCGGACTTCCCTTCAAAGGGCCCAAGGATGCCCCTGTCACCATTGCCGTCTATGACGACTACCAGTGACCGTATTGCGCGGGGCTTGAGCCCCTCCTCCAGCAGGTGCTGGATAAATTCCCCAAAGACGTGAAACTGGTGATTAAGCAGTATCCGCTTCCCATGCATGCGTACGCCAGGAAGGCGGCTATCGCAGCTCTTGCGGCGTCCAAGCAGGGCAAGTTCTGGGAAATGCACCACGAGCTTTTTGCGAATCAGAATAATCTCAGTGATGAAAAGGTCGAGGCAATCGCCAAACAGCTCGGCTTGAAAATGGACAAGTTCAATCAGGATCTGAAGGACCCCTCCATAGCCTCTCTTATCGACCGGGACGTGAGTAGCGCTGCCCAGGCAAACGTACAGGGGACGCCAACTATTTTTGTGAATGGCAGACTCCTGGTCCAGAGAAGCCTTCCCGGTTTTCAGCAGGCTATTGAAGCAGAGCTGAAGAGAGGAAAATAGAGCGGCTAACGGCGAAAGGCCAGGGGCTGACGGTCAAGGCAAAAGAGGCGAAGGGCTCATATGGTCCGTTCGCCTCATGCTACTAATGCTTGAGTGAATCGAACCATTCGAGGTTAGCCTTGATCAGTTCCGGTATCGGCAACTGATAAGGGCAGCGGGACATGCATTCGCCGCACTCCGAGCAGTTCCTTGCCCTGGCTATCATGTCCTGCATCCATTTGAGTTCGTCCACCTGGTTGCCAAAACGCTTGACTGTACTTTTCAGACCGATCAGGAACTGAATAGAAATGCCTTCCGTGCAGGGCTGGCAGTAATCGCATCTTCTGCAGAAGACACGGTCGAACTGCTTCCTGATGGCTTCTATCCTCTCTTCGTCTGATTCAGTGAGAGAGCCCCCTTCCACGAATATCTTCCAGTTCTCACGAGCACGTTCCAATGTCTCCGACCCGGGAATAGGCACGATACCTTCCTCCGCAAGCACGTATCTGAGGGCAGGTCCGGCCTCTTCGATGACTCCGCCGGATAGAGCCTTCATGGTCATTATGCCGATGTCCTTTTTTCGGGCCAGTGGAAAAACTTTTTTTGCCGCATCGGGTTCGAGGAAACTGTAGCAGGCCAGGATAACGTCGAATCGATCTTCTTCGATCATCCGCTCGAGGAGATCGAGTGAATGGCTGGAGACAGCAATGTGATCGATCAAGCCCTGGTCTCGTGCGCGCTCGAGGCCTTCGTACGCGCCTCCCGGGGCCATGACCTGCTCGTATTCTTCCTGTTTGGTAATGTTGTGGAGATGATAGATGTGGACTTTGCGCGCCTGTAACTCTTCAAGACTCTTCTTCACATCATCGTAGATCTTCGCTGTCTTTGTCTGTGACTTTGAAGAAATGATGACAGGCATGTCTATGCCCTGAAGAGCGAGCCCGATCTTACGCTCGCTGTCTGTATAGGCGCGAGCCGTATCCAGGAGGTCTACGCCCATCTCGACTACAGCCCGTATAACCGCGACTGCCTCCTGCTCGCTGATCCGCTGTATTGGGATTCCACCCCATCCCATTCTGGTTACCATCAGGCCGGTTCTTCCGAGTCTCACCTTTTTCATGGTCATAACTCCTTGCACGCCTCTCTTCTGTGAACGATCTCATTATATACCACTCTGGTGCTCACTTCATAGCCGCGCATGCAGCCCTGATTGAAGGTGGATTCTGGCAAGGAGTCTTTTCCGTGCTATAATGCTGTGATGACCGTGGATGAGCCGTTGCTCGTATGCTGGATGAAGAGGCGCAGGATTGTGTGAGCGTCTGCTGGCAATGATTTCTGGACGAAAGGAGGTCGCATGTTTATTCTCATATTTGCGGTACTCATAGTCGCTGCTGCAGTCATTTTTTCATACCAGAACAGCGCGGTCGTTACGCTCTCATTCGTCATATGGAATTTTACCGCATCTCTTGCTATTGTTGTGTTTCTGGCAGTTCTGGCAGGTATGGTAATCATGGGTCTCCTGTGGAGTTTCACGAGCTTGAAGAAGAGTATGAAGAAAGGAACAAAGTCGCGGGAAGTTGCCGCCGGTGCGGGTAAGAGCGGGAATCTCCCGTAGTGACGGCGAAGGGCTCTCAACGACTTTCCTGCATTCGACCAGGCGCGGTGGATCGACAGGCATGTGCCATTTTATTTGCGAGGTCTCCTGAGAAGGGAAGGGTAAAGACGCGGCTGGCATCCCTTCTAGAAGAGGATGCCGTTTTAGAGCTTTACCGTTGTTTTGTTCACGACATTCTCGCCACGCTTATGCGCAGCGGTTTTGAGCTGCGTATTTTTTTCTATCCACCCGAAGCAAGGAAAGAAATAAGGGATTGGCTCGGCAGTGCACATCGTTACGCGGCTCAGCAGGGGGAAGACCTAGGAAGGCGCATGAAGAACGCGTTTCGGAGTGTGTTCAACGAAGGCTTTCACAGATCAATACTCATTGGCAGCGACGTGCCGGATTTACCTCTTTGTATCGTGGAGGAAGCGGTGACGGCACTTTCATCCAGGGACGCAGTTGTAGGCCCTGCGCGCGACGGCGGCTACTATCTCATCGGCTTCAATGCGGATCGGTTTCCGCAGGAGGTCTTTAGACACATCCACTGGGGGACCTCCACCGTATTCCAAGAGACCAGCCGCGTGCTGCGGGATCGCGGCTACGACGTGTGTGAACTGCCTCAATGGCGTGATATCGACACTCATGAAGATTTGTTGCGCTTCATGCATGACCATGAATCAACACCTGAGGGATGCCTCATGACGCTGGATTACCTGCGGGCGTGTGCGAGGAAACAGGATGACCAAGTGTGATATCTCGGCCATCATGCCTGTTTTTCGCGAGGAAGAATTGATCGATCAGGCAGTCAGCGCCCTGCAGAGCCTCCGTTGCGATGGTCGATTGGAGATTATCGTGGTTGACGGTGACCCTGAGGAGCGAACGCTTAAGGCTCTAAAAAGCGATGGCGTTGTGACCGCGCGCTCAGAGAAGGGACGGGGCAGGCAGATGAATGCAGGGGCTCTGCTCGCAAGCGGCGATATCCTGCTTTTTCTCCACGCAGATACACAACTACCCGAAGATGGACTCTTGCGAATACGCGCGACAGTGAAAGACGGCCGCTGCGTGGGCGGAAGCTTCGATCTGGGGATACATTCAGACAGGTTCTGCTTCAGGTTGGTAGAAAAGGCAGCATCCCTCCGCTCGCGTATAACCAGGGTGCCGTATGGAGATCAAGCTATTTTTATGAGGAAGGATTTCTTTCTTCGTCTGGGTGGATTCAGTGACCTGCCGGTCATGGAGGATATTGACCTGATGCGCAGGGTGCGAAGGTCAGGGGCAAGGATTCAGATTATAAAAGAGAAGGTGGGGACGTCTGCAAGACGATGGGAAAAAGAAGGTGTGCTTGTTTGTACGTTGAGAAACTGGATATTGGTACTGCTCTACCTTGTCGGAGTTTCACCTCATCGCCTCGCGCGATATTACAGGAGCCACGATGAAGAACAGGTCAAGGCTGAGGGTGAGCTTGAAGAAGAAGAAAGGAAAAGGCGAGACTTAACGAAGCACCCAAAACAAAGGTTGAGGTAAGGTATTTCTTCGACCTTAACCTCAACCTACTGTATCTCTCTCCTGGTCTAGCTACCAGTCGTAGCCTATCGGCCGCCGGAACGTGTACTCAAAAGGCTCCGTGATGAGCTTATCCCCCACCTCAGCACCGGTACCGGTCGTTGCTGCGAAGGGAAAAGCCCAAAAGCTTGTGGCGAGCCCCACTGCACAAGCTGCTATACCCATGGGACGGAGGATGAGCAGATCAAAAAGCGTGGAATCCAGCGGGATGTCTCCCCTATCATATGTAGCGTATTTCGTTGTGGTTCCCGCATATGCCGGGATTTGTATAAGGCTGACTGCCAGAAGAACGAGCAACCCGACTATGATCTTTTTTCTCATATGTTTACCTCCTTTAGTGCCTGTTTAAAGTCGGCCACACTGGTGAAGCGAAGTGTCTTCCATCCCTGGGCCTGCGCTCTTTCCAGATGTCCCGGAGTGTCATCGATGAAGAGTATTTCCTCGGGTCTGAGCCTCAATCGCGCAGCAATGTCTCTGAAAATAGTCCCATCTCTTTTGCTTTTTTTCAAGTAAAAAGAGTTAAAGACATGGTCGAAATAGTGATAAAACGACTCCCGGTCATTCAGTTCGTCCAGCCAATCTGTCTGGTCGCTCAGGAGGGCTACGGTCACGCCCGCAGTCCTGACTCTGGTGATTTCGTCAAACATCTCACGTCTCAGCACAAATCGATTGAGTATTTCTTTTCGTAATTCATTATCGTCATTTCTTATCTTAATCTTAAGCCTCAGCGCCTCCCAATAGGCATGCTCATCCACCTTGCCTGTCACGTACCCAGTATCATATATCAAATCTCGTGCCATAACGAAGAATTTGTCCGGGTCCAGGCCATTATTTCCAGCAATCGCCTTGAGTCCCTCGCGGAAACCTTCATCGGCCACAACCCCGCCAAAATCGAGCACAAGAGCCTTTATCATGAGTTAACTAACCAGTATAACATGGCTATGCTGCTGACGAAGTCAAGATGAGGAAGGGACGGGTTTTTCCGTTACCTTTACAGGAAAATCTGATAAAATAGAAGTGACATGAAAATAGGCGTCTTTTCGGATCAGGGTCGTATCTTCATCGGCTCTGTTTTTAATGAGCAGGTGTTCGATCTCTCGGCGGCCTCGCTGCAGTTCGAAAAAGAGGTCTTGCCTGACCTGGGCACTATTCTCGCACTGGAACACTTTGGTACGAAACTTTTCCACAACCTGTTTATGCTGGGACAGTACCGGGAGGAGTTGTGGATCCCTTTGAATTTTCTCACGTTTGTTCCGCTATACAGGCCCGGCAAGATCGTATGTCTCGGGTTCAGTTACGGGAAGCACGCGGAAGAGTTTTCCCGGGAGGTTGTCAGGGAGCCCATTTACTTTACCAAGCCGGGTTCAGCAATTATCGCGCATGAGCAGCCCATCATCTATCCTGACGGGTTGGGACGGATCGATCCGGAAGCGGAGCTGGCAGTGATCATAGGCAGAAGGGCGAAAGAAGTTGCGGCAAAGAAGGCGCCAGAGTATATCGCCGGGTACACCATTCTTAATGACGTGACTGCCCGGGACCTGCAGGCTAAAGATATGGAAAACAAGCGTCCCTGGTTCCGATCAAAAAGTCTCGACACGTTCTGCCCCATAGGTCCCTGGATTGTCACGGCCAACGAGATCGATCCGGACGAGCCATTGAAGCTTCG
>DATKNH010000003.1 GCA_035541455.1 Syntrophorhabdales bacterium | reverse complement strand
CAAGGCCTGGCGCCTCGATGTCGCTGCCTTGGGCCTCACGCCGCTCAAGCTTCACGATGAGGGCATGTGGGATCCCAAGGATGAGTATTGGGGCGAGCCCGATGAACCGATAGCAGCGTGGGCGCAACCGATCATCAAGCGCGGTCCACGACCTGTCTATGAGATGGAACAGGTCATCCCCGGCGAGGACCCTGACGATCCCGATACGGATCCCATACTCGAGGCGGTCGAACTCAAAAAGGCCCGCGCGTACGCTGAGGCGCGCCTCACCCTCATGAGCCTCCTCGTTGCTGATCTCCGCTGTCTCGACGCCCATGCGCACCTCGGCATGTTCGCCTTCCCCCGCGATCCCGAGACGGCCACCCGTCACTATGAAATCGGGGTGCGGATCGGCGAGCTCTCCCTCGGGGAAAACTTCGCCGGCGTCCTCCTCTGGGGATACACCGACAACCGTCCCTTCCTCCGCTGTCTGCATGGCTACGGTCTCTGCCTGTGGCGGCTCGGCCGCATCAAAGAAGCCGACGACGTTTTTACCCGCATGCTCTGGCTCAATCCTTCGGACAACCAGGGTGTGCGCCTTCTCATTGACTCTGTGCGCAAAGGAGAAGCTTGGCATGAGTAACGGTTGGTCGTCAGAAACGCTGAATCAAAAAGAGCGAGAGCTCCGCGCGCACAACAGCAAAACCAGGACTCACTGTGGAACTATGGAAAGCTCTCTCACCTTCCCACAGTTCCACAGTACGGCGGCGACACGGAAGATGGTTACACTATGTATGATAGTGACGGCCCCAAAACGGCAAAGACAAAAGCAAAGAATTCTCTTGACAGCGAAACACAGAAAAGAGATAATGAAAAATGGTATGTAACTAACTGAAATAACAAGACAAAGCAGGTTTCGTACGTACAGCACCTAGAAATGTTCATAGTACTGGCTCAGCGTTTCTTGCAGAGTAGAGTAGGTTACAGGCGCCGTATGACCTTGCAGCCACCGGTTTCCTGTAACCTCTCCCCGGTAGGGTCGAAGATTGGCGCGCCGGTTTAGGTTGATGTTTGTGTTCCCCGTTTGCTCGCCCTTTCGCGTCGCGAGTGTCACATCATCTCAACCATGCCACGTTTCCAACCTCCGCCACGTCAAACCCATCGTGCGGATTTCCCGCAATGGGCTTTCCTCTTGGCTTCACACAAAGGCTTATGATGCCTACCGGCTGGCAGCGCTTTCGGGGCGGTAGTACCGAACCTTGTAATCATTGTAGAGGCCAAGGTTCTTATACAGCCACTCCCTACTCCACCTCTTCCAACCAAAACCCCGCCAGTTCCGTGCCCTCTGAAGATGCCTCCTAACTTTCTTCTCTACCCAATCCCTGATATAGGAGAAGCATGTGCCTGCATTGCCTATCCGGAAGTAGTTCATCCAGCCCCTGAGCTTCGGATTGATCAAGGCAATGACCCGGTCGACGGGCTGTGATACGAAACGCCGGAAGATGTCCTTGAGGTTCCGCAGGAGCTTTGTCCTTGCCTTCATCCTCGGTGTCGTCCACACCGTCCATTTTCCGCTTTTCGCCTTCATCCTCCGGAAGTCAAAACCGAGAAAGCTGAACGTCTCTCCCTTCATCATGTCTACCAGTCTCGTCTTCTCCGTATTCACCTGCACGTTGATGCGCGCCAATTCCTCAAGAAGCTTTGTATAGACCTCGGTGAGGAGCCACTCCCACTTCCCGCCATAACCATCGACCAGTACCACGAGGTCATCTGCATATCGGGCATATTCAACGTAGGTGAAGCCCGATTTGCTCGTCGTGCGTTTCATGCGTTCGAGCATCGCGTCGACCTCGTTCAAGCAGATGTTCGCGAGCAGCGGGGAGGCTACCCCGCCCTGCGGGACTCCTCTCCTGCCGTTGGCAGCAAGCATGAGCTTGAGGAGCCTCAGTACCTTGTCATCCGCAACTCTTCGGGCCACCTTCTGAAGGAGCATGGAGTGTGAGATATTGTCGAAATAGGCTTTCAGGTCAAGATCGATAACCCGTGTCTTGTTGCGGACCACGGCGCTTGCCACTCGGTCGACTGCCTCGTGGGCTTTCTTTCCCGGGCGGTAGCCGTAGGAGCCTTCCTGGAAATCGGCTTCAAAGATCGGTTCGAGAATCAGTTTCAGCGCTCCCTCCACCACGCGGTCCCGGATACACGGGATACCTAAGATTCTCATTTTTCCATTACTCGGTATCTCTTTTCTCCGGTTCCTCATGGGGAGGTACGTCTCTGAGAGCAACTCCTCCCGTATGCCTGCAAGGAAGACATCCACGCCGTCCCGTTCGATCATCTCGAAGGTGACGCCGTCTATTCCCGGCGCCCCGTTGTTCTGTCGTGCGGCCCGGTAAGCTTCCTGCAATGTCTCTTCCTTGCAAATGTGCACATACAGGCCCCAGAATCGGTGGTGCTTGTCGGCTTTCGCCACTGCGTACATCCTCTTTCTCAGATCCTGCAGACTGATGGGCGTCATTATCAGCGCACCCCTGCGTCACCCTGTTGAAAGAAGGAATACCACGAGCAGGGCCGCTTCGCTCCGCGGGCATTACCCCGCATCGTCGCTACTGCCGGCCCCTCCGCCACCCTGCCGCCTTCGGCCCACTTCCCGGTTCTGCGGTTATAGGACCTACCTTGCTCCGGCGATTTCTCATCCGGGGCGGCGAGGGCTTCTCCAGTTGCATGGTGTGTCCTTGCGATCATACCGTCGCTCCCACCCCGCTGAAGTGGAGTACCCGTATCAGCCAGCTTTTCGGGCATCCATGCTGCCTTCACCCTCCAGTTGAAGTCTCGGCCTTCAGATTTGTGCACTTTCGAGGCCACCTCTGCGTTCACTCTCGTTACGGCCTGACCGCTCGCCATCACCCTTT
>DATKNH010000002.1 GCA_035541455.1 Syntrophorhabdales bacterium | reverse complement strand
TTATGGAGTATTCTCACTGCTAACCTCCGTACCTCCCGTTTCTACATTTTGTAGAAGGATCGTGTTTGTGTTGGCATTTGTATTCTGAAGAGCATTGGGACTCTCATAGAAAACAATTTTGGGGGACGAGGCTTGTTGTGTTGCAGCCTGAGTTGTCGTGCCAGTCGTCTGCGCGGACTGAGTGACAGCGGTTGCATCTTGCACCACCGTGGTGCTCCCTTCGGTGAGAATCAATGTCTCTGCCGCGGCTCGCATCACCCCGAATTTTCCTCTCTGGCAAATGACCTGCGTCTCTTTGCCGTCATGGGTAATGATCCCGCTTATTTCGCTTTTTGCCGTCTGGCGGACATTCTCCACCATGCCTGGTACGCGCTGCACCACCACGGACGTGCTGGGGGTCGCGACGAAGAGTCCCATCCCCTCGTATATCCTGAAGGCCACTGTACCCAGCTGGAGCCGCATCGAATAATTGCCAGTGACCCCATTGACGACGAGTTCGGTTTTCTTGCCGAGTTCGAAGCTTGCCCTGTCTTTCATGGTTACGGACATCGTGCCGTCTTCCGTCTTCAGCACGGTCCCATCGGTTATTGGATAGGTCTTCTCATCGACAGGTATCCAGCGGTCAACGTTCCCCGCTTTCATTGATGCTTTGCCCAGAGCGACAGTAGTTCCCAGAACCCTGGGAGCACTGTCCGTCGCCAACGCGAGCGCGCTATACATAAGAAAAGCTATTCCCATCAGGAGGATGAAAGCGCCATCCAATCTCATGCTGCCTATCAAGTCCCTTTTTCTATGGCTATTGGTTTCAACCATCCGAGTTCCCTTTCAACTTTTTATCGGACCAACAAAAAGAAGCTTAAGAAAAAAGTTTTAGGAGGCTCGCTTGGCGGACAGGCTACCGCCGCTGGATGTGCTGGACATCCTGAAATTACAGGCCTTGGAGCCATGGTACACATTGACTTAAACCGAAGGGTTTAGTCCTACATATCCGGCTGAAACATCTTCGGCCAGTGAGGACACAGCAATTCATATGCCAGATAGCCTCTAAGGCATGATAATGGAAGGTCATATTCAGCAGAAAGCCCATCTACAGTGATTATCGGACGATTTCGGCGTCACCTAACTGTGCCAAGGATTAGCCAAAAGGCTAGTCAGGGCATTTTTACTGTTTTGCACAGAAATTTGACGCCTGCACTGGCAAAAACCGCGATGTGAATCGGTAAGAAAGCGCTGCCTGAACTAGGAAAAAAGTACCGGGAAGGGCAGGAAATTAATGTGGCAGGTAAAATATGAATAAGGTTGAGGAAAGCATAAAGTAAAATCGAGAAGAGTCAGTTATACCTCTATACCTCAACCTGCTTTATGTTTTTTCTGCTTTTCGGCGTTTACCTTTACCTTCTTTATCATCTTCCTAATCTTTACCCTAATCCTAAAACCACTGCCCACCCCATGTAGGTGAAGAGCGATAGGGCCGTGGAAAGGGTCACGGAGTTGGAGGCAAGTTCGCCATCTCCTCCCAGTTGTCCTGCCATGATGTAGGCCAGAGTCGCGACCGGGGTTGCCAGCAGGATGATACTCGTAGACGCGTACCCGAGAGGAAGCCCCAACATCTTCACAAGACCGATCGCGAGGCCAGGCAGAAAAACGAGCTTCATGAAACAGATGAGCAGCCCGAGCCGCCATGACGTCCTGGCGCTGGCGAGTGTTAAAGAAGCCCCTATTGTTATAAGCGCCAAAGGTAAAGCGATGTTAGCAAGAACTGCCATGCTCTTCATGACGAGGGCCGGCATCGGCAATCCCAGATATGCAACGCAAATCCCTGCGACCGAGGATATAATGACAGGATTTTTTGCTATAGATACCAGAGGCCTCACGGCGTGCCGCTCCGAGGCTGATGCTGCAATAGAAAGTATAATGGAGGAGAGCAGGTTCGTTGTGAGCACGAGGAACCCCACGATGATGCTCCCCTGCCTGAATGCATCCTCCCCCAGCATATAGAAGACCACGGCCAACCCTATATAGCTCACATTGCCATGATAGGTGCCTTGCACGAAGGTGCCGAACCGACCTCCCCTGAGGCCCGCTATACGCCCGACGCAGCATCCGATGAAGAAGACAGCTACCGTGGGAAGAACTGCGGAGAGGATCAGAGCAAAGGAAAAGGAGTGCAAACCGGACTTCGCGACGCCGGTGAAGATAAGGACCGGCAAACTGAAATAGTATACGAAACGGTTGGCTTCAACGAAGAACTCATCCTTGAAAAGGCGAGCCTGTTTGATCGAACATCCCAGGAGTATGATGAGGAATATGGGCGCAATCGTTTCAAAGAGAGCCATGCCGAAAATTACCCGGCGCTCCTTGATTTTGTCAAGGCTTTTCATAATTTTTGCCCCAAGGGGGTGGTCGAGTATTCCCCCAGAGATGTATACAAAATTTCCGGAAAGAGGTCGCTTATTTTCTTGACAAAGAATTCTAGAAACGCTACAAAGTAACAGGGTTATCAGCGTAAAAAACGTTGAAGGGGGATGGCATGATTAAGGAATCCGTGGTACAGGGACTCAAAAAGATTGTAGGGGAGGAGAATGTTCTGACGTCCAAAGAGGCGCTCAAGGCGTATTCGTACGATGGTACAACAAGTTGGATACACGAACCTGATGTCGTGGTCTTTCCGACGAGCACCCAGCACGTGGCGGATATCGTGACCCTTGCCAACGCTGAAAAAACCCCCGTGACTCCGAGGGGAGGCGGCACCAACGTGAGCGGCGGCTCCATTCCTATTAAGGGCGGCATTGTTCTCTGCACAACCAAGATGAACAAGATCCTGAAGATCGACAAGGAGAACCTCACGGCCACCGTAGAGCCGGGCGTGGTTCTGATGGACCTCACCATGCGGCTCGCCAAGGAAGGGCTCTTTTTTCCGCCGGACCCGCAGAGTTTTCTGGGCGCTACGCTGGGAGGCGTCATCGCAGAGAATGGCGGTGGGCCGGCCTGCGTCAAGTACGGCGTGACCAAGCAATACGTGCTCGGCCTCGAAATAGTGCTCCCTACGGGAAAAGTAATTCATGTCGGCGGCCGGACCCTCAAGAATGTGGTCGGCTATGACCTAACTATGCTCTTTGTCAGTTCTGAAGGCACGCTTGGCGTAGTTACCAAGGCCGAGTTGAAGCTGAACCCGCTTCCCCCGGCAAAGAAGACGATCATGGCAGTGTACGATGATGTTGCCGTGGCTGGTGAGAGCGTTTTTAGGGTGCTGGAAAACGGCGTTATCCCCGACAAGATCGAGCTGCTTGATAACTGGGTGATTAACAGGATTGAAGAGATGATGCCCATGGGCCTGCCCAAAGAGGCGGACGCAGTTCTGCTTTTTGAGACAGATGGCATACCTGAAGCAGTTGCAAAGGAGACTGAAAAGATTGTCGAAATTACAAAGAAGTATGGTGCCCGCGACGTGAGGGTGGCGAAGGATCAAGCTGAGGCTGACAAATACTGGATGGCGCGACGGGCCGGGTTCGCGGCCGTGTTTGGAAAGGCCCCGACGGTACTGGCTGAGGATGTCACGGTACCACGAGGGCAGATTCCTAACCTGATCAAGCGGTGCAAAGAGCTGGCTAAAAAACATAACGTGGAGATCGTGGTGCTGGGCCACGCCGGCGACGGGAATTTACACCCTTCAATCATGAGCGACGAAAAAAACAAAGAGCTTCACGAGAGGGCGCTCAAAGCGATGGACGAAATAATAGAATCAGCAGTTGAATTCGGCGGTGTGCTGTCAGGCGAGCACGGCATAGGCCTCGAGAAGGCCAAGTTTCTCAGGCGCACTATGGAACCGGCGGTGATCGATCTGATGAAGGGCATCAAGGGCCTTGTTGACCCGAACAACATCATGAACCCCGGCAAAATCTGGGAATAGGGGGAGCGCCGCCATGAGGGACCTTAAAGAGCTGAAGAAAGTAGAAAAGTTCGCAGACCAGTGCATGAAATGCGGTTTCTGCGCATATTTCTGCCCTGTGTACCAGGAAGAGCACGTGGAAACAGGCCTGGCGCGCGGCAAGAACTACCTCACGAAACTCGTGCTCAAGGGAGAGCAGGAATTCACCAAAGAGATGGGGGAGATCATAGGCAAGTGCCTGCTCTGCAAACGTTGCGTGGTGAACTGCCCGGCCAAGTCGCAGATCGATCGCGTCGTAGTTGGAGCGCGTGCCCAGATGGTGAAGGACAAAGGGCTTCCTTTCATCAAGAATTTCGCGTTCCGCAAAGTGATGGCCAACAGAAAGACATTCGGCCGTTACGTGAAGCTTGCTTCAAAATTCCAGTGGCTTTTCCCCAAAGGGGAGGGCAACATACGCCATCTGCCTGATTTCATGAAGGCACTGGGCCAGGGCAGGCACATACCTGCGATCGCAAAGACCTTTCTCAGGGAGCAGGTCAAGGAGGTAAACAAACCGCAAACAGGGGGGCAGCCCAAGATGAGAGTGGGCTATTTCATGGGCTGCGCCACTGATTTTATCTATCCGGAGATCGGACTGAAACTCATCGACTTCCTGACGAAACGCGGGATCGAAGTGGTAGTGCCTAAAGAGCAGAACTGTTGCGGTGCAGCCATCTATTTCAGCGGTGACATGGAAACAGGACGAATACTCGCCGCAGACAACATCAAGGCCTTTAAGGATCTGGATTATGTCTTGACCGCATGCGGCACATGCAGTTCGACCCTGAAAGATTACAAGGTATATCTGCCTGATAACGAGCAGCAGCAGAAGGAGTACGAAGAGTTCGCGAAGAAGATAAAAGATGTCACCGAGTTCGTGGTGGATGTACTCAAACTGGGACCGGAAGATTTCAAATTAAGAAAGGAGTTCGAAGGGAAGACCGCGACCTGGCATGACCCGTGCCATCTGGTAAGATACCAGAACATAAAGGACCAGCCGAGGGCGATCTTGAAGTCGCTCAAAGGGTTGAAGTACGCGGAGATGCCGAACGCCGACATGTGCTGCGGTATGGGTGGTTCCTTTAGCGTCTATCATTACGATCTTACCAAGAAGATTGCGGATAAAAAGATGGACGGCATCAAGGCAACAGGTGCGGATATCGTGGTGACGGCGTGCCCGGGATGCATGATCAACCTCATCGACAACGTTGCGCGGAGCAAGATGCCGCAGCGCGTGTACCACATCCTGGAGCTTGTTGAGTAGCGAGATCGGGCTAAGGGGTAACCAATTTCATAAATACTATTCGAGGAGGAGGGGTGGCTATGAAGTTCGGAAACTGGATGACGGCAAAAGATGTGTTGAGGGTGAACGCCTTCAAGTGGCCGAACAAGGTCGGCTGCAAGGACTTGAACAAGCAGTTCACGTTCAAGCAGTGGAATGAGCGCTCAGCCAGACTGGCGAACGCGCTGGCCAAGATGGGCATGAAGAAGGGTGACCGGTTTGCGGTTCTTGGGTACAACTGCGTTGAGTGGATGGAGATCTACGCGGCAGCGGCAAAAGGCGGGTATATTTGCGTCCCGCTTATGTTTAGGCTTGCACCCGTGGAGATGGAGTACATCACCAATCACTGCGAGGCAAAGGTCTTCATCGTGCAGGATCAATGGGTCGAGCATGTTAACGGCATGAAGAAGAACCTCCCGACGGTGGAGAAGTATATTTCGTTTGCCGTTGACAATCAGAAGTTTGACGGATATCTCTCCTACGAGGACGTCATCGCCGCGGCCAGCCCTGAGGAACCGGATGTAAAGGTAACGGCGGAGGATGTCTGGGTTATCATGTACACGGGTGGAACTACAGGAAAGCCGAAGGGCGTCATGAAGACCCACGCGTCTCTCTTTGCGCAGTATTTCATCATGATCTTTGACCACCAGTTTGAATTCGATGACACAAATCTCCTGGTCATGCCCTGCTGCCACGTGAACTCGCTCTTCTACTCCTTCACCGTGACCTGGGTTGGCGGATGCGTGATGGCGTACAACATGGTCAGTTTCAATCCTGAAGATCTACTCAGGACGTTCCAGGACCACAAGGTCACGTTTACGTCCCTTGTGCCTACCCACTACATCATGATGCTTGCCCTGCCCGATGAGGTGAAAAAGAAATACGATTTGACCGGCGTGAAAAAGCTGCTCTGCTCGTCAGCGCCGGCGCGCAGGGATACGAAACTCGGCATCCTCAAAATGTTCCCTAATTCTCAGCTTTACGAAGCATATGGTTCCACCGAGGCGGGTATTGTCACGGTTCTCAAACCACACGAACAGCTGAACAAGCTTGGCTCCATCGGCCGCGAAGTGATGGGTACGGACATCATTGAGCTGTACGATGATGATGGTAAGCTTGTCACCGAGCCGAACAAGGTCGGAGAGCTCTACTCCCGTAGCCCGATGCTCTTCGAAGGCTACTGGAAAGATCCTGAAAAGACTGCCGCTGCGATGAAGGGGGAATACTTCAGCGCGGGCGACATGGCCTTCAGAGATGAAGACGGCTATTACACCCTGGTTGACAGGAAGGCAAACATGATCATCTCTGGCGGCGAGAACGTCTTCCCGTCTGAAGTGGAGAACGTCATTGGCGGGTTTGCCGCTGTGAAAGACGTCGCTGTCATCGGAACCCCGCATGAGAAATGGGGAGAGCAGGTGACGGCAATTGTTGTGCTGCACGAGGGCAAGACGGCCACGGAGAAGGATATCAGCGAGCACTGCAGAGGCAAGATAGCGGGCTACAAAATACCGAGGAAGGTGTTCTTCATAAAGGATGAGGAGATGCCGAGGTCGGGCGCGGGCAAGATCCTTCACAGAATCCTGAGGGAGCGCTACGGCCACTGGAAAGATACAATGTAAGATAGCGGCGAACGGCTAATGGCTTACGGCTTGCCACCAGGCAAGCTGATGCACTGAGCACGGTACCAATCAGGGGCCAATCGTATGCGCGCGGTTGGCCCCTTCGTATGTAGATGTCTGGAAGGAGAAATGATGCGCAATAGGCGTATCAGAGCCGGTAGAACTGGGCTGATTCCGCACGCGAGCGGCTCCTTGAAAAGACATGTCAGGTGATATACAATGCTGGCATGCGTAGGGAGTATTCGCTCTATTTGAAAGTAGGTGATGAGGTTTTCCACAAGAAGGAAAGGCGCTGGGGTGCGGGTGTGGTGGTGGAGGAAAGACGATCCGAGGTGCCTGGCGGCTTCTGCTATGTCAGGATCAGCTTCAAGGATGGCAAGGTAAGGGTATTTGATAACAACTTCATGAGTGACTCCTGCTGCTATTACTGCGGCATTCGAAAAATAAGCGAAGAATAAGGCGGCAGAGCCGCCTAGGTTAAAGGATTGAGGCACAAGGTGCAAGGACAGAGGAGCAAGCCACGCGCTGAGAGATTCGGGTGCCGTCTAGTCGGGTTTTCTTTGAGCCATTAGCCTTGTTCCTTGGGCCTGTTTTCAAAGGTCTCCCCACACAAACTGGATGATTGATATGGCTGCGATGCTTGCGGTTTCACATCGGAGAATTCTGCCGCCTAGCCTGACCGGTGTGTAGCCATATGTGCGAGCGAGGGCTGCTTCTTCCCGGGTAAATCCGCCCTCAGGACCTGCCACAATCGTGATGCTTCCGACGTGCTTATCCACGAGGCCGTGTAGAGTATATAGTGCCTCTTTCTCGTAGAGCATCAGCTTCAGTTCGGCTTCTGACGCTGCGTTCAGCGCAGCAGCCAGATCGGTGCATTGCTCGATGCGAGGTATCACTCTCCTTCTCGACTGTTCTGCAGCTTTAGCAGCGATGGCGGCCCACCGATGAGTCTTGTCCTGGTGTTGCACTCGTTCGGAGAGCGTGATGCTTCTTGCCGATACACAGGGACGTATGATGGAGACGCCCAGCTCTGTAGCCTTCTGGATGATCAACTCCATCTTTTCTTTTTTTGGAAGTGCCTGGATAAGCGTGATGCTGATGTTGGACTCGCTGGGAGGTGACAACTCTTCGAATGGCCGCAGAGTAGCTATGCCGTCCACTATGTCGGTGATCCTGGCACGATATTCTGCATCACCTACCTGAACGGTCAGGATTGCGCCGATGCGCTGGCGGGGCAGAATGCTCAAGGGCAGCTTGATGTCTGAAGGAGGGCAGAGCTTACTCATGGTCACTGCTGTGAGACACCAGGGATGAGGCCGAGATCCCGGATCATTTCCATATCCAGCTGCGTGTCACGCCCCGTGGTTGTGAGATAGTTGCCGGTCATGAGCGAGTTGCAGCCGGCTACAAGGCACAGGGGGAGTAACTGCCTCAGGCTTTTTTCCTTTCCACCGCACAGCTTGATCTCTTTGTCCGGCAGGATGAATCTGAAGAGCGCCAGGGTCATCAATATTTCCAGTGGATGTAAGGCTGCCGTTTTTTCAAGCGGCGTACCTTGAATGGGATTGAGGATGTTCACTGGAACTGAATCGACATCCAGCTCTTTCAGAGTGAGTGCGAGTTCTATGCGGTGCTCCATCTGTTCCCCCAATCCGATTATACCACCAGAACAGACGGACAACCCTGCTTCTTTGGCCACCTTTACTGTCTTGACGTCCTCTTCGTATTCATGGGTCGAACAGATACGGTGAAAGAAACTCCTCGACGTCTCGAGGTTGTGATGGTACCGGTAGAGGCCTGCTCGCTTCAACGCGCGGGCTTGCTGCTCATTCAACATACCGAGGGATGCACAGGGTTTGATGCCCGAGCTTTTTATCTCGTTCACCGCTGCCGTAATCTGGCTCCATTCTTTCTCATTTCCAATCTCTGTACCACTTGTGACAATACCAAACATATGAGCGCCATCTTCCCTTGCTTTCCTTGCGCTCTCAACCATCTCATCTTTTGAGACAAGGGGATAGACCGGCGCATCAGTGCGATGATGTGCAGACTGGGCGCAGAAAGCGCAATTCTCCGGGCAGCGGCCCGATTTTGCATTGATGATCGCGCAGAGAGTGATCGTCTTCCCCTTAAAATGTTCCCTGATCTCCGAAGCTGCTGCCAGCACACCGAAGATACTATTCTTACCTAACTCGCAGAGCTGGTGCACCTCTTTCTCTTTCAAACCCCGTGCGGCAATGGCCTTCTCTTTGAGCGATGCTATTGTGTGTTTCACTTTCTCTCCTTTTCACACGTTGACAACGAAGTTGATTTAAGCGCATATCCCCGAATCTTGCGCGTTTCGGCGTCCAGATCCAAGAACGGCTTATACAATATCGGGGAACAACGGAGAAGTCAACCAATAATAGATAAAGGTTGACTGCGACGCTGCTCCGTTCGGGACCAACTGCTGTTCGCCGGTAGATTGTACGCCTGTTAAGGATTCAGAATGCAGGACGATAATAAAAGCGGGAGAAGGAGTACGTGTGAAACTACTCGTTATGGCGCTTTTACCCTTAGTCCTGCTGTCGCTCCTGATGGTGCGTCAATCGATTATCTATGTTGCGATTGGCGTACCCGTATTGCTTCTGTGGGCTCTCAGCGCTGTTGCCGCGTTGATACCCGGTAAGGTGCGGAGTGATCACGGAAGGTAATACCGAGTAACCGGACTAGTCTTTCTTCAAGAGTTCCTTGAGCCGCGTTGCGTTCGCAACGGCGTAGTTGCGGTGGCAGTTGTTGAACATCGCATATGTGGTCTTCGCAGTCTTGCCTGTAGATTCCAGGTGAGGGACGAATTCATACAATTCTTTGTCAGGGTAGGAGTACGCGTATCGTAACGAAGTCTCGACGTTCTTCTTGAGCCAGTTCTCTTTGTTGCGGCCGTGAAACCTGAAGTAGGCCGTTTCCGCAGTTGCGTGAGGAATGAAAGGAATAGTGCGCTGGTCGCCATATTGCGGCTCATCTGCGGTCACGTACGTGAGATCATGCCGTGCCAGAAACGCAAGTGTGTCAGGGGCTTTGTCGGGAGTAAGCCAGCTGCCGTGCCTGAATTCAACTGCAACGGGTAGCCCGTCCATCATCTCTTTGCATGCCAGAATATAATCTCTGCTGGAGCTAGAGCGCGTGAACCAGGGCGGAAATTGAAAGAGCATGAGACCAAGCTTTCCAGCTCTTCTCAAGGGCGCTAGTGCCTCTGTCTGCCGCTGGGCCAGCAGACGAAGGATTGAAGGTTCCTTGATGTACGTGTACCCCTTGCCACTGTCCTTTGCGACGAGGCCTTGCACGTCTTTAGGCAGCGTTCTAGTATCGATGTGATGGCCTGTAAGAGCTCCGTATACCTTGATGTGAAACGTGAAGTCGGGCTTAGTGCGCAGGTCCCAGAGCCAGGCTGTCTTCTGATCAGGTATGGCGTAATACGTCGAGTCCACCTCTACCGTGTCGAAGCGGGAAGCATAGTAACGGAGACGCGCCTCGGCGGTTTTCGCCTCGGGTGGATAGAACGCACCGCTTTGAATGAGAGTCTTTTCAGTCCAGGAGCAGATGCCGACGCGAAGCATGCGCCTAGTTTAGCACGCCATGAGAATGAGGTTCTATAGGGCGCGACCTCTTCCTCTACTCTGGCCGTTCCGCGGGCGTGATCTCTACCGCGAGTTTTTCAGTACCGCGCAATAACGTCATCCTTATGCTTTTATTCACCTTCTTCTGCGTGAGCTCGCGGTGCAGGTCGTCGATGGCGCCAATAGGCTTGTCGTCAAATCCTACTATGATGTCACCTTTGAGTAGTCCGGCCCTTTGAGCGGGACTGCCTTTTTCAATAGATTCAACGAGCACCCCGCTTTCGGCATGAAGCCGGTAGAAGCGCACCACTCTTCGGTGAAGCGGCACCGTCTGGCCGGCCACACCGATGTAGCTCCTTCTGATCCTTCCTTCTTTCATGAGACCCGCCACCACGAACTTTGCCGTGTTGACAGCGATGGCAAAACAGATTCCCTGGGCCGGGAGAATGACCGCAGTGTTGACGCCGATCACTTCGCCGCTGGACGTGACCAGTGGACCCCCGGAACTCCCGGGATTAAGAGCGGCATCGGTCTGGATCACGTCATCTATCAGCCTGCCGGACTGTGATCTGAGAGAGCGTCCTAGGGCGCTGATGACCCCTGCTGTAACCGTTGAGTAAAAGCCGTAGGGATTTCCGAGGGCAATTACCAACTGCCCCACGCGCAGCGGAGAGGAATCTCCCAGAGCGGCTGCACTGAGATTCGGCGCATCGATCCGGATTACCGCCAGATCGGTGTCAGGGTCATCTCCCACCATGTAAGCCGGGTAGCCACGTCCATCCGAAAGAGTCACCCCTACGGAGACCGCACGGTGCACCACGTGACTATTGGTGAGGATAAACCCGTCCGGGGTAAAGATAAAGCCAGAACCACTCCCCTGCAGTTCGTCGGGTTCGCCTCTGCCGCTGATTCGGTGGAGGATACGTTGCTTTACGTCGATCTTGACAACGCTGGGCGCTATCTTCTCCACTGCGCCGGTCACCGCGCGTGAATAAGCATCAAGGAGATTGTCGTCCTGCCCACGGGGTACTCTCTGTACGTTATTTTCCAAGGGTGTCGCCGGATCTCCGGATACGAGTCGGATTCTTTTCTTCATAGGGTCACTATAAGCATTTTGTATACAAAAAGCTAGGGGTATGGACGTGGGTCACGTGACCCGTGAACCATACCCTTTGTTTTCCGCTTCGCGGAGCACACGGATCCTCTCGAGAACAGGGGGGTGGGAGTAATGGAACATAACGTACAGGGGGTGAGGATGGAGATTGGAGAGGTTGTCTTTTGACAGTTTAGCAAGGGCGCTGATCAGGTCCGGCGCACCGGCACCGGTATCCGTCATGAGTTCAAGCGAGAAGAAATCCGCCTCTTTCTCCATGCGTCGCGTGAAAGCCATTATCAACGGATACACCAGCAAGAGCACCATGCTTGCCAGGAAAGCGGCCAGGGTGATGCGGGAGAAGAAAGTGTCCACGTTGATCCGGAATAGCGTGCTGAGGAGACCGGTTTTCGTGATCTGGAAGAGAAGATAGAGACCGGCAAGAGAGAAAGCCTGCAGCACGAGCATGTTCTTAAGGAGGTGATGGCGCTTCCAGTGGCCAATCTCGTGGGCCAGCACGGCAAGAGTCTCTCCATGGCTCATACCGGTAAGGAGGGTATCGAAGAGGACAATGCGCTTTGCTCTTCCCAATCCGGTGAAATAAGCGTTGCTATGTCTCGTCCTTTTCGAGGCGTCCATTTTGAGCACTTTTCGTGCGCTGATGCCTGCCTTTAGCGCAAGAAGGATGATGCGCTCCCTTAAGGTCTCATCCTCCAGCGGTGTGAACTTGTTGAAGAGGGGCTCTATCACGTAGGGCGATATATAGTTCAATAGAAGCGTGAACGAGCAGATAACAACCCAGAACCAGAACCACCAGTAGGCGGGGCTCTGACTGATCAGCCACAGGGCCGGAAAGACAAGGATGGAGAGAATCAGTGTCGAGAGGATGAGCTCTTTGGCAAGGTCGAAAAGCCAGAGCCTGACCGTGGTTGTGGCAAAACCGTATCGCCGTTCCAGCCGGAACACAGTGAGCAGGCGAAAGGGCGTCGAGAGTACCTGTTCCGCGAACGACAGGATAAGAAAGAATACCCAGCCCGCAAGCAAGAAGGGAAGATGGAGGCTCGCGACCCATGAATTGTATCTATCGAGCAAGCCGCCGAAAAAGAATGTGATCAGCACAAGACTCATGAAGACGGATTCTGCCACGCCGAGTCTTGTCCGGTCGATCATATAAGACTGACTCTTGTCGAGCAACGCCGCGTCAAACGAGCCTTCGAGGCCGGTGGGCACGCTGCCGCCATGCATTCTCATGAATCTGATGTTGAGCCACTCGAGTAAATACTTGAAGATCTGGATAAGTACATAGGCTGAGAGAACACACCACAGGTAGGGACTATCCTTTAACAAATTGAAACCTCATCTGGTATAATAGAACATCGACTGGCGCCATCCAACGAACCTATATTCTTGAAAAGAGGAGCACGCAATGGAGAATATATCATTTGACCTTTTTAAGCAGATCGACTTGCGCGTCGCAGAAATAAAAGCCTGTGATGATGTGCCGGGTGCGGACAGGCTTTACAGGCTGACGATAGACATGGGTGAAGAAAGGCAGATTGTAGCCGGCATAAAGGCTCATTACACCAGGGAAGAACTTATCGGCAAGAAAATCGCTGTGGTCGCCAACCTTGAGCCGCGAACAATCAGGGGGCTCACATCGCACGGGATGCTGCTCGCGGCGTCTGATTCAGAAAAGAAATCGGTCGTTCTTCTCACTACCGAAAAAGAAATCCCTAACGGCAGCTCAATTTCCTAGCTGCCACCCCGGTGTAAGAGAAGGCGGGGCAAGAGTTACTCTGGCCCCGCGCCTCCGCAAGAAAATAATGCACTATTATTCGCCGTGATACTTAAAAGATAAGTTGAGCCTTATTCTAAAAGCACTGACCTTGCCGTTCTCGATCGCCACATCCATCTTTATGACCTCGGCTATGCGCAGGTCTTCCAGCGATTTGGAAGCGGTTTCGATTGCATTTTTGGTCGCCTCTTCCCATGAATTTTTGCTCGTGCCAACGATCTCAATGATCTTATACACGCTCCCGTCCATGATGCCCTCCTCACAGGGTAATGTGGCGCTCTTACGAGCAGCCGGTTTGTGATTGAATTTTAACACGGCCGCGTCATATGTCAATCATTAAATGAGTGCCTAAATGAGTGACGGGATCGCTGGTAAGATATTGCACATGTCGGGGCCCGCTGGGGGCGGGTTCTTCTGACCACGTGAGCGCGCAGGACGCGCGGCTGCGTCAGACTGCTATTTTCGCGGACTCCTGGTTTCTCGACCTCAATTTTTGCCGGTACATCGCCTGGTCTGCCCTTTTCACGAGGGTTTCCACCGTATCTCCCGGCTGTGCAAGTGTTGCCCCCAGAGAGAGCGCTACGCCTATTCTCTCGGTTCCAACATGGAGTGAAGATCTCGCAACCAGAGTGCGAAGCTTGTACGCCACTCTGTGAAGGGTTTGATCGTTTACGTTGACGATTATGGCGAGGAATTCCTCGCCACCCCACCGCGCCATGACATCAAACGAACGCGAGTTTGCCTGCAGAGTTCTTGCAACCATCTTCAACACCTGATCGCCGACATCATGACCATAGGTATCGTTTATTGTTTTGAAAAGGTTTATATCCATGAAAACTACTCCGAAGGTCCAGCCGTACCGGATCATCTGGTCAAGCATGCCCCGCAGCGTCTCGGTGGCATAGCGCCTGTTAGCCAGCCCCGTGAGGGGATCGAGCAGCGCATCCTTCTGGAGCTCTGCTATCTTCTGCCGGAGGGCCACCCTTTCCGAGTTGTCCGTGAATATTTCCACGGCTCCTGTGAGGTTGCGGTCGGGATCGAAGATCGGCAACACGCGCAGAGAAACGGGTAAACGATGGCCGCTCCTGTGCCGCAGATAGACCTCAGCCTCATGCGGCAAACCGTCTTTCATTGACTTCTGCAGGGGGCAGCCTTCAGAACACAATACGGTGCCGCGGTCATCAACATGCACCAGAAGGTCGTCCGGACAGCGCTTCCCCAGGATATCGGCGGCTGCATAACCTGTCAGGTTCTCGGCGCCTTTATTCCAATATGTCATCCTCCGGTCCAGGTCTACGAAATAGATTCCCTCACGGATATTATCCATAACCTTGCTGAACAATTCGTCATTTATTGTCATGCGAGAAACCCTGCCTATGATTTTAAGAAGGGGCGAAAACTGCAAGCCGCCCGGCACCGTAGTGGTCATGCACAATCTGTACCACGAAAGGAAAGGGTTCAACGCGGCAAGAGATTATGCGAGAGAGCCTGTAGTTCACTCTCCGATAATCTTGACCAGCACTCTCTTCTTTCGCC
Source organism: Syntrophorhabdales bacterium (assembly GCA_035541455.1). Taxonomy (NCBI): domain Bacteria; kingdom Pseudomonadati; phylum Thermodesulfobacteriota; class Syntrophorhabdia; order Syntrophorhabdales; species Syntrophorhabdales bacterium. Next base: position 879 of record DATKNH010000002.1, on the reverse strand, counting down.
TGCCGTCAAACTCACCGTAAAAAATCTGTTCCCACGGCCCGAAGTCGAGCTTCCCGCTTGTCACAGCGACCACTACTTCACGCCCCATCACGGAACGCTTCAGGTGCGCATCGGCATTTTCTTCGCCAACGTTGTGGCGGTAATGCGCAACAGGTTCGTGAGGCGCCAGCTTCTCCAGCCACACCTCGAAGTCACGATGGAGGCCCGATTCATCATCGTTGATAAAAACAGAGGCCGTTATGTGCATTGCGTTGCAGAGAAGCAGGCCTTCTCGGATGCCGCTCTCGCGGAGACACTCCTCCACCTCTCCTGTGATGTTTAGAAAGGCCAACCTTGTGGGAGTGTTAAACCACAACTCTTTCCGATAACTCTTCATTCGACCTCCTCGTTCTCGTGGTGTACTATAGCGCAGCATGCAAGAGACTGCCAAAGCGAGAGTGCTGGTTCCGCTTGACCGGTTACTGTTCGATCATGTGAGCTGGAACACGGTGATTTCCGGCGGTGCATTGAGCCTGATGGGAGTGAACGTTGTGCCGATCCCTCGATTGACGTAAAGGCGCGACTCGCCGATACGGAAGAGCCCCTCAACATATCGAGTTCGCAAGTGCGCCAGGCTGAGGGCCACGCCAGGAAGGCTCAGCTTGATTTGACCGCCATGCCAGTGTCCCGCCAGCGTCAGTGGTATGCGGCGCTCTGCGGCCTGCGGGAAGATTTCCGGGCGATGAGAGAGTAGCAGGGTGGGAATATCGGGACGGAGGCCCTGGAGGGCGGCTTCAAGGTCGGGATGGCCCGTGCGAAGGTCGTCGATCCCTGCGACCGCAAACAAGCCTTCGGTACCCCTGATTACCTGATGCGCATTCACAAGAAGCGATATCCGGT
>DATKNH010000001.1 GCA_035541455.1 Syntrophorhabdales bacterium | reverse complement strand
CAAAGCAGAAACTGCCGGATGAGTTGTGCATACTCTCTGATTTTCCCAAAATGCCGGGAGGGGTAAAGATAAAGAAGTTCGGGGCGGGCGGCCTGCAGGAACTGGCATCCCTTGACGATAATCGAGAAAAACTCAGGTGAGCTAACGAATCAGGCCGCTGCGCGAAAGCAACGTTTAAGGTTTAAAGTTTAAGGTTTGAAGTTTAAGTCTGATGTCTGAGGTCTGTAGTGAAGTCTGTGGTCTGATGTCTACGGTTTAGCTTTTTCTTGTTTTACTTGCTGCGGTGCCGGAACGAATATTTCTTTTCCCGCTTTCTTCGTCTTTATCATCTCATCCAGAGCCTTCGCGTCACGGCTCATCTTGGCTACGATCGCATCCGCATACTCTGGATTGTGTGCATAATTACCCTTCAGTATGAAGCTGAGTTCCTGATTTATTTCATCATAGCGCGCTCTCAGCGGCACCGAGTGTCTGCCCTCTTTGGTTTCAATCGCCGCAATTTCTTTCTGGAATCCTGCGAGGACAGGTGTATATTTCGTCGAGATATCTTTATTTTGCTTAGACCAGTCTTGCACGAGGTCAGCCTGCTCTTTAGAATGACAGGCAGCGCAATTTGCTTTGATCGCGGCAAGGGTCTCCTTCTTTCCCTGCTTTACACTCTTGTGACACTCCACACAGGTGACCTTACCGAACATTGAATCCTTGGCTTCCTTGACGCCCTTTACACCGGCACCCGTGTACATGGCGTATTCCGCTGCGTGACAATCTTTACACGATACCTTGCCCATGCCTTCGCCGTGATGACATTCTGAACATCCCTTCAGCGCAGTCTTGCCATGATCCGCGTAGGCGCTGTGGCACTTGAGGCAGGAGTCCTCGCCCCCTGCATGAATTTCGTGAACGAAGCTGACGCTGCCGAACGAGACCTTCTTATCCATGATCTCGCCATGACAGATCTGTGTGCACGAGAGCTTGAATGGCACAGGCTTGAAGGACGCTTCTCCTTTGACCTTGGCCTTTGCTTCCTGGAGTGCGTTCTTCGTGGCATTCACGATCTGCATGCTGTACACGATGTTGTGCACCCCGTTTCCCCTGGTGAGGAAATTGTAGTTGAAGAGTGCGTCATCCATTACCTTCTTGATCGCAGGGCTTGCGGCGCCTTGTCCCGCAGCGCTCTTCAGCTCATTGAGGAGCTTCATGATTTCCTGCTGGCTATCTTTCACGAGTTTCTGCCACCTGTCTACCATGCCGTCTGTGATAGTGCCGTGGCAGTCCTTACAACTCCCGCGCACGGCTTTCCGATCCAGTTGCTTCCCGTGGCAGACATCACAATCCATATTGATGACAGCCATCCTGTTCGGCTGCTCGTTCGCCAGGCGTGCTCCTTTGCCCAGGTACATGTTTATTTTTTCCATATGCACGCCGCCCGCATGACAATCGGAACACGCGTCGGCAGGCTGTCCTTTGTAATGCAGGCCGACTATTTGATGTTTTATTGCTGAGTGACAGCTGAAACATTCCACCTTGTGATCTGTCACGTGATTCTTATGGAGAAACTCGGGCGTATACTTGGCGGTCAATATCTCGCGTCTATTGTGGCACTGAAGACAAGCAAATTCCGGTACGTGTCCGTCTCCTGACACCACCGTGGTATGGCATTGCTCGCACTTGATTCCCCTGGCTATATAACTCTTGTGGTTGAAGACGAAGTTCGGGCTCACCTGAATGTCGCCCCGCGCCTCAAAATGGCAGGAGCCGCATCCGGTTATATATCCCTTCTGTTCTTTGGTCTTGTAAAAGTGGCAGATGAAGCATTCGACGTCAGTGACAATCATATGGGCTCCCTGCACGATCTGCGAATGGCAGGTGGTGCAGCGAAGCTGCTTTTGTCTCCGCATCTGTTCGATGTGGTCGGGATGGTTAAATACCACGTTCTTGAAAACAACCGGCGTTCGCAGGTCTTCCCGCTTGTGGCAGCCGCTCTGCAGGCAGCTTGCATCGTCTATCTCAGCGTGAGGCTTGGTGGGGCCTTTGCCTGTGATAAAGTACGCTAGAGAAAGCTGGCCATCTCTCCACTTCCCCTTGAGATGGTTTGCGAATCCCGGTTTGTAGTGACACTCGATGCAGGCGACCTTGCGGTGGGTGGACGCTTTCCAGGAGTCCACATAGACCTTCATGTTATGGCAGACGCCACAGAAGGCCGGGGTCTCCGACAGCTTGAATGCGCCTATTACAAGAATGGCGACACAGACAAACACAAAGGCAAAGAAAACCACTATGCCTTTCTTGTGTCTGATGGTTCCTTTCTTTGATTCGCGCCAGAAGTCTCTCAGGAAGTCCCGCACCATGTGGTAGAGTTGACCAATAGTGCCGGGCTCCCTCTCTTTATGCTGCTCTTCCATCAACCCCTTTTTCAGGGGCAAACCCCCATGTCTTCTTTAGTCTGCCCCTCTCCCTTGTCATCCGATCGGGAACTAAAGCTTCAAATACAGCATCAAAGAGACTACGAGGGAATAAATGACCAGAGACTCGATCATTGCAAGACCGATAATCATCGGAGTCAAAATCTTCCCAGACGCTCCGGGATTTCGACCAATCCCGTCCAGTGCAGATGCGACCGCCCTGCCCTGCCCGAGCGCTCCGCCCAGGGCCGCGATCCCTATGCCGATGCCCGATGCAAGAGCGATCATAGCCTTTACCTGAGGGTCAAGGCCTTTACCTTCCTCGGCAGCCATTGCAACTCCGCAGGAGAACGCCATCAATACTCCGAGAAGTACGAGAACCGAAAACAGTTTTTTCATTCAGTGTCACCCCCTTCCGCGATAGTTTTGTATATTAATGTTCCTCGTGGGCAACCGCCCCAGAGAAATATGCCATCGACAATAGTATAAACACAAAGGTTTGAACGAACGCAACAAAAAGCCCCAGGAACATAACCACCAGGGGAACAAGAAAGGGCACCAGGCCGAAGAAAATAGCCGTGACGAGATGGTCGCCCGTTATATTCCCGAAGAGCCTCAAGCCCAGCGAGAGTGGCCTCGCCAGGTGACCGATCAGTTCGATCGGTACGAAAAGAATTGCAAGCCACCAGAATGGACCCACAAAATGCTTGAGATATTTGATGCCGTGTTCCCTCACACCGTATATATGCGTGAGCACAAAAACCGTCAGGGAACAGGCGAACGTCGTGTTCACGTTATCCGTCGCGGGCACAAACCCGGGAACAATGCCGGAGAGGTTATTGAAAAGAATGAAGAGGGCCAGCGTGCCTATGATCAACATGAATTCCGGTCCCCGCGGTCCCATGGTGCTTTCAACGAGCCCCGAAATGGTTTCTACAACCACCTCGACAAAGTTTCTCGTTGTCAGTTTGTCTTCCGGCACTACATCGTCCTCGTGTTTTTTTAGACTGCGATAGCCCAGAATGACAACGACAAGGAGTATGACAGAGACGAGGATGCCGTTAGACACGTGAGGCGGCAGGCTCGATAAGCCCGGAATGAATTGTACCCATGAAAAGGCTTCATGCTCCATGCTGTTTACTCCTTTCGCCCACCGGCTTGAAGGCGGATGCTACGTAGCTCAGTAAAACTGAAATGAAAACAGTCGAAAGACCTAAAAGAAAGAAGACCACGTTGATATCGCCATAGAGTACTACGAGCGTAACGGCAGTCACCAGAGCAAGGAACAGGAGCGGAAGTTTGACAATAAATGCCTTCCTGCTGATCCGCCTGCTCAATTGCCTGTTATCTTGCGGACTGCCTTCGGACGGGGCCCCCTGCTGCATGTACTGAAAAATGCCTTCTACGCCCTTCCGCAAGAATCTAAAATTGAGCGTCATGATAGCGCTGCCGACACCGAAGCTGAAAACGTACTTGAACTCACGCATGATCACCGCAGCCGCCATACAGCCGACTGCCAGGATAACCACATTGATCCGTTCGATCTCTGTGAGCATGCCTTCCTGCGTTCTCATTGCTCGCTATCGCTTTCTCTCTCGGCCTTCTTCCAGGTCCGGTAGATGGCCTTCATCGCCGCTGCCAGACCAAATCCCAGGAAAACGAGTGTCAGAATAGGAGTTGTTTCAAAGCGACGGTCCAAATATAATCCCGCCGCGAGACCGATCGCGACGCATAGACCCATTTCCAGACCCAGAGCCCCGTATGACAGAAAAGAATTGAACGCTTCTCTTTTGTTGGCTTTGGGCTTATCACTCTTTGCCATAAAACTGCCTGGCACTTTTATCTAACATAGCGGTCTCTCATTAGTCAACCGAATTCCTTGCTCCCGATGGAGCTTTATTCGCTGGCTATTTCTTCATCATTTTACGGCTTTCTCCAAAGGGATAGACCGGGAAGGTCTCGAATTTAAGGAGGTCGAGCCAGGCGGCTCTGCTGGCGATGAGCCCCTTTGCGTCGGTATCCACAACATTGATGGTACGACACCCCTGAAGATCAAAGAATTCGCCGACGACTTTCACGCCCTCGGGCCATGTCCATCCCACCCTTCTCTTGGCAACTGCCTTTTCGTCCTCCGGCCTCCATGTGCAAATGTTCATGAAAAACATACTCCCCTCCTTTTTGCATGTAGTTCTATAATTATAGCAGACCCAAGATAATTGCGGTACGTTCAAAAATGCTTTGAATTAAAATCGTTCCTGTGCTATAAGAATGGTTCTTGGGGCCGTTAGCTCAGTCCGGTAGAGCAGCTGACTCTTAATCAGGAGGCCCAAGGTTCGAATCCTTGACGGCCCATAATAAAATCCACACCTTACCGGACATAGAGATTAATCTTTCCTGCCATCTCTGCCAACATACTGCCAACATCGATGTCATCGACGCCTTAACCTGAAAAGAGTGTCCCAACCCCGACTCCCAACCGGCAGACCTATTGGTATTCTGGGCTTCTTGGAGGCCCCAAACACATTTAAAGGGAAATCTAACAACGTTTGTCGAAAGAAAGATCACTCGTGCTGGCGCGCATCTTGAAGATACAGCAAAACGAAAGCAAAACCCCTACACTTTGGCATTGCTATAATAACGGTTGGCCAATCTCATCAGACTACCTAATCACCGTCATTTCGCTTTTCTGTTCGAGAGCAGTAGCCTGATCGCTTCCTCCAACAACTCGTTCGCCGCCTTGCTCTCATCAACCGCCAGGTGCTTCAGCTTTTTGATCAAGTCGGGGGCAAGCCTCGTGGTATAGACCTCGCGTTGCACATCGCCGCGTTTTGTCATAGTGTCACTCCTGACGATAATCGGTGAAGAAAATTTAACATATTTATTTAAATAATGAAATAAAAAATGCTTGACATATGAATTGCGTAATGAAATAATGTAATATAGAAATATGAAGGCAATCGGCTACATCAGGGTATCCACCGAGGAACAGGGCCGGGAAGGCGTCAGTCTCGAGAATCAAAGGGCTCGCATTGAGGGGTATTGCTCATACAAAGGATTTGCCCTGATCGATATCATTGAGGACGCCGGCATATCAGGAGGAAAGAACAAGACACGTCCAGGATTCATGGTATTACTCGACAGGATAGAGAGCAACGGCATCGACGCTATTGTGCTCTATTCTCTCGAACGACTCTCACGGGATATGCTCACCCTGCTTGCGCTTGAACGTTTCCTCGACGAGCGTGACATCGAGCTCCACACCGTCGAAGGGCAAGTAGATACCTCTCTTCCCGATGGGTGGCTTAATTTCGCTATGAAGGCCTTCCTCGGCGAAATGGAACGGCGCCAGGTAAAGTACCGCACCAAACGGGCAATGGAGTATAAGAAGAGCCAAGGCGCCGTGGTAGGTTCTGTCCCTTACGGCTACCGTAGAAACGGAAACGGGCTGCAAGAACATCCCGAGGAGCAAGAAGTAATCCGTATCGTGAATCAGCTCTACAAGAAATCTCCGCGGCTGGTGGATATCTGCAGGATTTTAGAAGAAAGAAATATCAAAGCAAGGAACGGCAGAAACTTCACCTCGCAGCAGGTCAAGCGTCTGATTCCAGGCTATCAGAACTCCTTCGTCAAAGCCAACGGTACACTTGGGCGGCACATCAGAAGGTTCATCGAAGCCGTTGCATAAGCGTCACTGCTATCTACCACCCTTCCTTCGTCTTCTAACGACTCTGTCAAGCACGTGTTTAGGATCGGCACCAGCAATGGTTGCCTGCGGAGGTAGTAGTAAGCTATACTTGGAGTACGTTGAGCCATACCGACTGAGGTTTGTCGATGCACGTCTACATCGCCCATCCCGCCTTCACAGAGACACAGACGAACTTCAAGGAACAGTTTATCGCCCGGCTGAAGGAACACCTCGGCAGACTTAAACACTGCGAACCCCTCACCCTCATCGACCCCTTCCAGTACGCGCCGAACATTGAGGGAAACGTAAAGCACAAGCTAACGTTATCAAAACAGATCAAGGAAACCTGTCTCAAGCTGCTCGACCAATGTAACCTCCTCGTCGCCATAGTGGACGACGACGATACCGGCACCGCTTTCGAAGCAGGCTACGCCCACCACAAGAACATCCCCATCATCCTCGTATCAAAAGACACCTGTGACACCGCAAACGCCATGCTCCTCGGCTCAGCCCACGCGAGGTTCGACAACGTCCTCGATGAAACCCAACTCTCCCAGCTTGCCAGCCTGATCGAGTGGCACTACCTCCACCTCCAAGGACCACGCCTCACACCTGAGAAG